>CBIHQZ010000756.1:0-4097 GCA_966212315.1 uncultured Myxococcales bacterium | reverse complement strand
GAAGCCGCGAAGGACGCGGCGCGGCGGACGCTCGCGACGTGCTTGGAAACCGCGATGCGATTGTTGCATCCGTTCATGCCGTTCGTGACCGAAGAGGTCTGGCAGAAGCTGCCGGCCGGTGTTCGTGCGACGAGCGCGGATGGAAAGCCGGCCGAGCACATCGTGGTGGCCGCGTTCCCGACCGCACAGCCGCGTGACGAAGCGGCCGAGCGCGACATGGCGTTGCTGCAGGGCGTGATCGTGGCGGCGCGAAACATTCGCGGCGAACTCGGGATCAAGCCGAAGGACGCGATCAAGCCGACGCTGCGTACGAGCGATGCGCATGCGCGCGGGTTGCTCGAGAAGTTCGCGCCTTCGATCAAGCAGCTCACGATCGCGAGTGAGGTCGCGTTCGAAGCCGCCAGTGCGTCGCGTCCGAAGGGCGTGGGGTATGCGGTGGTCGAGGGCGTCGAAGTGCTGGTGCCGCTCGCGGGGCTCATCGATCCGAACGCGGAAGCGGCGCGGCTCGAGCGCGAGATCGTGAAGGCGGGGAAAGACGTCGAGAAGCTGCAGAAGCAACTCGGGAACGAGTCGTTCGTCGCGCGTGCGCCGAAGGAGACCGTCGACGCGGCGCGCGGTGAACTCGCGGGCGCGGAGAACAAGGTGAAGAAGCTGCAAGAGGCGCTCGGCGTCGTGCGCGAGGCGTAAGCGCGGAGGCGGTGCGGCGGCGCGCGGGGGCGCTCGTCACGCGGCGACGTCGCGGAAGAACCGCGCGAAGCTCGCCACGATGCGCGCTACCGCCGGAACGAGCGACGGTCGCAACGCGAGCGCCTTGTTGTGTCCGAGCAGCGGCGACACTTCGAGAGACGTTCGAACACCGAGCGCCTGCAACCTGGCGTGGATCGCAATCGACTCGGATGCCGGATGGACTTCGTCTTCCTCGCCGTGCAGCAAGACGACCGAAGCCCCGAGCGAACCGAGGCGCTGGAGACGCTCGATGATCCCGTCCCGAATGGGCACGATGAATCGCTCGGCGTGTTCGCCGCGAAACTCCGCGTCGTTGCAGAGCCGGTGAAACAGCGCGCGATCTTCTGCGTCGATGCTCTCGAGGAACCCCGGCAACTCGGCGGTGGTGCGCCCGTAGCTGTTGTCCTCCAGTGCGACCCGGAGCGCCTGGACGACCTGCGGCCGTGGGCCGATCGAATCCTCGACGTAGTTGTACATCAGCGCATGTCGCGGATAGTCGTTGGCGTCCTGGCGACGAAGGATCTCCAACAAGACGTCGCCGCTGTAGATGCCGGCGATGAGGCAGAGCGAACTCGTGAGCCCGTCCATCGACGGTCGGCACGACGCCATCAGCGCGAAGACGGTGCTGAACGACGACGTGAGAATGCCGATCTTGCCCTGCCTCGGCGCGGTGCGCGGGTGCCGAAGGACGGCGTGCACGCTCTGCTCTACGAGATCGACCAGTTCCGTCCCGATCTCGAAGTTGGCGATTTCGTCGTATTGCGGCGTGACGATCGTGCAGCCGAACAACGTGAGACGCCGGCAGAGCGCGACGATGCGCGGATCGCGGTACCCGAGTGCCGTCATCCCGTGGATCATCAAGACGGTTCCGCGCGTCTCGGCACTCCCTCTCGGGCGATAGACATCGGCGCGAAGCGCACGATCCTCGGCGATTGGCAGATCGATCGATGTGACTTCGGCCGGCACATCGATGCCTGCCTGCGTCGCAGCGACGAATGCCGCGGAGCGTAGTGTGCTTTGCATGGTCAATCGCCTGCTCCGTTACGACGTCGGTAACCGACGATGCCGACGAAGAATGCGTACAGATACGTCGCCCAGAATGCGATCGCGATGGGCAGGATCGCGAACGGCACGAAGAACGCGACCAGCAATGCGACATTGACGAGCGCGATCGAACGTACCGACGTCGCTTTCGTTCGCAGCAGTTGCGGCATCGGAAAGGGGCTCACCATCGACGCCGCGTGCATCACCATCGTGACCACGACGAAGCCCGACACATGCGCGCCGAATGCCCGATCGAGCAGCATCAGGAACAACAGGTGGCGCATCAGCTCGTTCGTCGGACTACCGCCGCCACCCTTGGCGCCGGGGACCATTCGCCCTGTCATGCGAATCAAGACGGACGCCGACGCGAAGGCCGAAGCGACCAACGCAACGCGACCGTAGAACGCGCCCACCGCCATCGCGAGCAGGGTGGTTGCCACCGCGTCGCAGAGGTTGTCGATCGTCGCCCCGAATTCGCTGCGAAGGTTCAACGTCCTCGCCAGCGTTCCGTCGAGGTCGTCCATGAAGTTGTTGTAGACGATCAACGCCGGAAGCAGTTTCGCCTCACCGGGCGCGAACAGGAGGCACAGCGGCACCACGCCGAGGACGCTGACGATGTTGGGTAGGTTCTTGTAGAGAAAGTTTCGCGCCACGATGCCGGTGTTCTTCGTGCTGAACGACGTGCCGACGAGACACGCGACGCGCGCCGCGTGTCAACGGTGACTACTCGCGGCCCGCGGGATTTTCGACCGCGACCGCCGCTGCTGCGGCAGGATCGTCCCGCGTTGCAACGGAGCAGTATCGAGCGCTCGAAGATGCGGGTCTTTCTCTGCCTCTGGCTGGGGCAGATGCTCTCGATGTTCGGCTCACAGCTCACGGGCTTCGGGCTCGGCGTCTGGGTATTCACGCGCACGCGCTCGACCCTTCTGTTCGCGCTCGTCGTGCTCGCAACGCAGGGGCCGTCGGTCGTGCTGTCACCGCTTGCCGGCGTCGCGGTCGACCGACTCGATCGACGACGCGTGCTGTTGGCCGGGTACTCGATCGGCGGTGCTTGTTCGGTGGCGATGGCGCTTCTCTATTCGCACCGGCTCTTGGCGTACGGATGGGTGCTGCTGCTCGTTGCGCTGTCATCGAGCGCGATGACGGTCGAATACCCGGCGCTCACCGCGTCGACCACACTGCTCGTCCCGCCGCATCAACACGGTCGAGCGAATGGACTGCTTCAGTTCGGCGAGGCGATCGCCCGGCTCTCCGCACCGATGACCGGCGGAATCCTCCTTCCGCGTCTCGGCGTCGACGGGTTGATCGCCATCGACGTCGCGAGCTTTCTGTTCGCCGTCGTGTTGCTGCTCGCCGTGCGCATTCCATCGCCCGACACGAGTGCCGCGGGGCGCGATGCGAACGGCTCGGTGTGGGAACAGACGCTGTTCGGCTGGCGGTACATCCGTCGACACCGAGGGCTCCTCGGCCTCCTCGGTTTCTTCACCGTGCTGAACTTCCTGCTCGGCGCCGTCCAGGTATTGATCACGCCGCTGGTGCTCGGTTTCGCCGACAGTCGCACGCTCGGCACGGTGCTCTCCGCAGGCGGTCTCGGGATGATCGCGGGGAGTCTGTTGATGGTCGCCTGGGGTGGTCCGAAGCGGCGCATGAACGGGGTCTTCGCGAGCTTCGCGCTCATCGGCATTTCGGTCGCGCTCACCGCGGTGCGCCCCTCGGCGGTGCTGGTCGGCGTCGGTGCATTCGGCGTGCTGTTCGGCATTCCAGTGTCGATGGCGTGCAACAACAGCCTGTGGCAGCGCATCGTTCCGCAGGACGTCCAGGGGAGAGTGTTCGCATCCCGATGGACCATCGCCGGTGCGTTTCTTCCGTTCGCGTGCCTCTGCGCCGGACCCGCGTGCGACAGGATTTTCGAGCCGAGCATGGCGCCGCACGGCGTACTCGCCGGGAGCATCGGCGTGCTCCTCGGCGTCGGCCCCGGACGGGGCGCCGCTCTGTTCCTGCTGGTTCTCGGTGCGCTGCTCCTCGTGGCCGCGGCGCTCGGTATCCGCGAGCCGCGTTTGCGACGCCTCGACGACCAGCCCGTCGATCACCCTCTCTCGTAGCCTCGCGTCACGCGGTGTCGTCGAGGTCATCGAGAATCGCGCGCGCCTCGGCGACGATGTCACGGTGGAGCGCAGGCTTCGCGATGAACAGCGCCACGGCCCGCGCGCGGCGCAGGTCGCGACGGAGACGATCTCCGAAGCGGATCGCCGCGTAGCCCGCAACGGGCCATGTGGACGCATAGAGCGCCGATCGCGATGTGGACATGAATCGAGAGGCCGCGGCCC
>CBIHQZ010000755.1:0-4109 GCA_966212315.1 uncultured Myxococcales bacterium | reverse complement strand
GTCATCATCGATCTCGAGGACAACTGGCGCCCGTACTTCCTGCAAAGCGGGCGCTGGGAAATTCACTACTTCTTCGCGGCGCGCTTTCTCGACCGCCCGGGACATCCGATCGAGTCACACGAAGCATTCAATCAACGCGAGTACCGGCAACAGGACCGGCGCTTCATTCTCGGCACGCTCGTTCACTATCGCGACTCCGACGTGTGGGCTTACGAACTCGTCGCCGGTGACGTGCTCGACATCCCGCGAACCGCGCGTGCGTTCGAAGCGGTGCGGCAACGATTCTTCCTCCCCGATCGATTGCGCTACCGCCCGGTCCCGGCGCAACAGGAGGCGCACGTCGCGGACCTGCGACAACTCGGTGTGCCGGTGGTCACGACGCAGGAGATCTTCGGTTCGATGCGGTACCAGCCGCTCAATCCGGGCGACGCATACGGATACCTCCGCTTCGTTCACGGCCCGCCGAACGCGGCGAGCATTCGCCGGAACGACATCGTCGTGCTCGACAACGTACCGCTGGATCTCCCGGTCTGTTCGGGGGTGATCACGACCGAGTTCCAGACTCCGCTCAGTCACGTGAACGTTCTCGCGGTCAATCGCGGCACGCCGAACATGGCGCTCCGTGCGGCGATGGAGAACGATCGGCTCCATCCGCTCGAGGGACATCTCGTGCATCTGCACGTCGGACCTCAGGACTGGACGATCGAGCCCGCGACCCAAGAACTCGCCGAGCGCGCCTGGGAGTCGCGGCGTCCGCGGTCGAACTTCTCGCCGCCACTCGACGTGCACGACGTCGGACTTCCCGGTCTCGATTCGCTGCGCGCCGGCGACGTCCCCCGCGTCGGCGCGAAAGCCGCGCAGCTGGGCGAACTGGGGAGCATTCGTCCGGCCGTTCCGATCCCGCGAGGATTCGCGCTGCCGTTCCACGCGTACCTCGATCACCTGCATCGCAACGGCATCGATCGCGACATCACCGCGATGCTCGCCGACGCAGGGTTTCAACGCGACCCAGCCGACCGTGAGCGTCGTCTCGAGGCACTGCGAGCGCGCATCGCATCCGCGCCGGTCGATCCCGCGTTGCTCACCGCCCTTCGCGCGCGGATCACGCAGATGTTTCCGCACACGCGGGTGCGCTTTCGTTCGAGCACGAACGCCGAGGATTTACCGGGGTTCAATGGCGCCGGTCTGTACCGCTCCGTCATCGCGCCGCTCGATCCGACCGAGGCCGGCATCGCCGATGCGCTGCGCGCGGTTTGGTCGAGCGTGTGGGGATTTCAAGCGTACGAAGAGCGGCAGTACTTCCGGATGGACCCGGCGCGCGTCGCGATGGCGGTTCTCGTGCAGGAATCGATCGACGACGATCGCGTGAACGGCGTTGCGATCACGGCCAATCCGTTCAACGCCGGTCGCCCTGCGCTCTTCATCAACGCGCAACTCGCGGGCGCCGAAGGCGGCTCGGTGACGAGCGCACAGGGCGACGACGTGCCCGAGCAGATCCTCTATTACACGTACGGCGGGGATCACGAGTACGAGCGGTTGTCCCGCAGCAGTCGTCTGCACGATGGCGAAACCGTTCTCGGCGACAACGAAGTGTTTCAACTCTCGGGCGCGCTGCGAGCGATCCATCAGCACTTCGTCGGCGGCACCTACGACTCGGATCACGCGATGGACGTCGAGTTCGTGCTCGCCGGGCCGACCCGTCGACTCGTCATCGTGCAAGCGCGACCGATCGCGCTGCGCCACGACGATGGCCGCGGATGGGCCGCACCTCCCTGAGTCACCCGCGCACGCGTGCAGCGGTGCACGGCATCGAAGGGTCGATGACCCGACGCGCAGTGATTCTCGACATCGACGGCACCTTGATCGACAGCAACGAAGCCCACGCACAATCGTGGGTCGAAGGCCTGGCTTCGGTCGGTATCCGCGTGGACATCGGACGCGTTCGCAAACTCATCGGCATGGGTGGCGATCAGCTGCTGCCCGCACTCGTCGAGGGCCTCGACGCCGAGGATCCGCGCGGCAAGGAAGCGTCGAAGCGCCGCGACGAGATCTTCGAACGCGATCATCTGCCGCACATTCCCGCGCTTCCGGGCGCGCGCGACATGGTGCAACTGTTCCGTGATGCAAACCTTGCGATCGGCGTCGCGACGTCGTCGCCCGCGCAGATGTTGCATCGACTGCTCGCGATCGCGAACGTCGACGATCTCGTCGACATCCAGACCGACGCCGATGACGTCGACCGCTCGAAGCCCGCGCCCGACGTGGTGAAGGCGGCATTGAGTCGCCTCGGGGTCGACGCTCACCTGGCAGTCATGATCGGTGACACGCCCTACGACATCGCGTCCGCGGCGCGCGCAAAGGTGCCGACGATCGCGTTTCGCTCGGGACGGTTCTGGTCTGACGACGAGCTGCGCGGGGCGCTTGCGATCTACGATGGCCCCAGCGACCTGGCCGCGCGATGGCGGGGGATCGAGACGTTGTTCGAGACGACGTCGAGCAGCCGATGACCACCCGCCGCGATGACGCCGATCGCGGGTGAGTGTCACGCCGTTCGCGCGGCCACCAAGACGCGACGCACCATCGTTCGGATCTCACGCATCGGACTCCGACACAGCCGAATGAAGAATCGATCGCCCGTCACCACTGCGGTTCTGTTCCTTTCGCTCACCGCCGCCGCCTGCAACTCCTCCCACAACAACGGCGATCTCGACGCGGCCGCGCACGGCGATGCGAACCTCGATGCGCTCGACGCGACGATGTCGGGCGGCGACGGTCAGTCCGGAATCGACGCATTCGACGCCGCGTCTGCCACCGGCGATTCGTCAGTACCCGCCGTTTCCTCGACGGCAGTGTGGACGCATCACAACGACAACGACCGCGCGGGCGCGATGCTGCACGAGACGCAGCTCACCTCGTCGAACGTGAATCCATCGACGTTCGGCCTGGTCTTCTCTCGCGAGGTCGACGGCCAGCTCTACGCGCAGCCGCTCTACGTTCCGGGCGTCGAGATCCCCGCGCGCGGGCCGCGCAATCTCGTCTTCGCCGCGACGATGCACAACACTGTGTACGCATTCGACGCCGACGATCCCGCGGCATCCGCGCCCTACTGGCAGGTCAGCCTCGGGCCGTCGGTGCCGTACACCCTCGTCGACAATTGCCACGACATCGTTCCCGAGATCGGAATCCTCAGCACGCCGGTGATCGATCTCGCCACGCGCACGATCTACGTCGTCGCGAAGACCCTGGATCCCGACGGTCAGCACTTTCGACTGCACGCGCTCGATCTCGCCACCGGCTCCGAGAAATTCGGCGGGCCGCGCGAACTGGGTGTGGGCGTCACCGTCACGGGCACCGGAAGCGGCAGCGACGCGAACGCGCTTCCGTTCCGCGCCGAGATCCAACTCCAGCGCCCTGCGCTCACGCTCGCGAACGGAAGGGTCTTCATCGGCTTCGGCGGATGGTGCGACCGCGACGTGTTTCACGGCTGGGTACTCGCGCACGACGCAGCAACGCTCGGTCCGATCGCCGTCTACGCCGCCACGCGCAACGGACACGCGGGCGGAATCTGGCAGTCGGGGAGTGGCTTCGCGGTCGATGCCGCCGGGGATGTGTACGTCACCACGGGTGATGGCTCTTTCAGCGAGACGAGCAATCCCCCGGACCTCGGCGACAGCGTCGTTCGATTGCATCTCTCGGGTTCGACCCTCGAAGCGACCGATTGGTTCGCACCGCACAATCAAGCCGCGCTCGACGTCGGCGACTTCGATCTCGGCACCACCGGCGCGATGCTGATCCCGGCGACGAACCTGGTCCTCACGGGGAGCAAGCAGGGGATGTTCTATCTGCTCGATCGCGACGCCATGGGGCGCTTCGATCCAGTGGACGACAGCCGCGCGACACAGGCGTTCGCTGCGACCGGATCGCTCGAGTTCAATCACATCCACGGCGCGCCGGTGTACTGGAACGGACCCACCGGCGGCACGATCTACGTGTGGCCCGAGGCGGATGTGCTGCGCACCTATCGTTTCGGCGCCGGGCGCATCGACCAGGGTTCGGGGTGGGCCGGCACGGTTCACGCGCCGGATGGAACGTCGGGCGGGTTCCTCTCA
>CBIHQZ010000754.1:0-4119 GCA_966212315.1 uncultured Myxococcales bacterium | reverse complement strand
GACGCACGACGAAGCCATTGCATCGAGGAACGATGCCATCGCGCTGCAAGCGTGGGAACGACGAACTCCAAGCTCGGCGCCCGCGTCGAGCGCGGGCGGTGGGGCGTCATGCCAAAGACTCGTGCGATCGCTGCGGCCTCAGATCGCAGCGCCGGTCGGAAGCACCCGCGGCTCGGCATTGGCGGGGATCCTTCGCACGCGGACGGCGATCCAGCGATCCGCGCCGGCCGCGAGTTCGAGCACCGCATCGATCGCGCGCGGGTCGCCACAGAGAACCGCGTCGTATCCGCCGTCGTCACGCTGCACCGTCTCGGCGACGAGTTCGACGCGCTCGCCATTCGATTCGTCCACGGCCCAGTATCGAACGCGAAGCAGTCCGGCGCGCATGGTCGCGAGAAGGGTACGCGGGAGCGGTGGCATGCAGGCGAACGATTCGACGGCGCGCTGACCTCACCCCCGCTGCCGCGCGCCCCTCTCCCTCCGACGCCCACGCGTAGCGCGCGCTACTCGAGGCGTCGTCGAGAGAGGGGCTGGAACGCTGCGGCGTGGTGCGAGCGCTGTGGAGCATGCGGCGTGGTGCGAGCGCTGTGGAACATGCGGCGGAATGCGAGCGCTGTGGAGCATGCGGCGTGGTGCGAGCGCTGTGGAACATGCGGCGGAATGCGAGCGCTGTGGAAGCGTTGGCGCGTGATGCGAGCGCCAGGCATCGGGACGACACGCACTCGCTCGCCCCATGACGCCGGCGCCCTCCAACGCTCTCGGCCCGCCGCACGCACCACATCCACTGCTCACCGATCACGCATCATCCTTCGAGCCCCTCTCTCGACGACGCCTGCGTTCGCGCGATACGCGGAGGCGTCGGAGGGAGAGGGGCGCGCGGCAGCGGGGGTGAGGTCCGCTCCCCGCGCTACTCGTCGTGGATCGCGCCACGCACCTTGCGTGCAACGTCGGCGGGAATGTTCTCCATGTGATGAGCCTTGCGCGCGTGCTCGGTCGCCTTCGCCATCACTTCGTTCTCGTCCTTGCCGCGAATGACTGCGCCGCACTCCGGAACGACCTTGTTGCATTCGAACGCCTTCATCGTGTCCTCCTCCTCGATCGATCGATCGCCGCGATGTGCGGAGCCCGAGAAAGCCACGCACGTGCGCGATGGTCACGACGGGGTGGGCGCACTGCGTGCCGGCCGGCAGCGATGTCGAACCGGAGCGGACGACCGCGCGTCTCGCAAGTAGACTGGCCGCGTGAACCCCGAATTCCTCGATCAGCTGTCACCGGCCGAGCATTTGAGCGAAACGGCGAGCGTGGTGTGGGCCATCGGCATTCTGCCCGCGCTCTTCATCGGCGCTGCGCTCGTCGCAGCCATCCTCTGGTGGCGTGCTCGGTCGCAGGCCAATACCGCGCACATGGTCGGCGCCCGCACGATCGTTCACGGACGCGTCGAGCGCGACGACGACGCGAAACCGCCCGTCCGTCTCGAGATCGTGCAGGCGGGCACCGAGACGCCGACGAAGAACGGATACACGCATCGCTGGAGCGAAACGACGCGCACGCTCTCGGTGCGACCGTTCTATCTGCGCACGGAGAACGGCGACACGGTGCGCGTGGAACCGAACTCGCAGGTGATGCTGGTCGACGGACTCGACGAAACCGCGCGCAGCGGATGGAGCCGCCGACTGGTCGCCGAGCTGACCGCGGACGAGGACGCATTCGTCGTCGGTCATCTCGAGCGCGACTTCGATCCGCGGATGCAGCCGAACGACGGGACCGGCTATCGAAGCGCGACATCTGCGTACGTCCTGCGTCCACCGGCGGGAGGGCGGATGCTCGTGTCGACCGAGCCACTCGCTGCGCGCTTTCTCCGACGCGCGAAGTTTCACGGTCGCTGGGCGCTCGCGATTCTTCTCGTCGGCGTCGTGAATCAGGTGTGGTTCGTGCCGTTCTTCCATCGCGCGATCTCGGGCGTCGAAGTGCAGGCGCGCATCACGAACCGCCGCTGGTGGACGACGCATTCGCGCAACGGAACGTCCTACCACTACGCTGTGTCAGCCGAGATCATGCCGGGGCAATCGTTCGACGGACCGTTGCCCGAAGAGCGTGTCTCGCACTCCGACTACGATGCGCTCTCGGAAGGCGACCAGGTCCCTTACCTCGTCGCCACGGACGACGAGTCGGCCTACGAGATCGGCTCGCATCCGACCACGCACGTCGGGCTGTTCATCGGCGCGCTCATCGTCGCGATCGCGACGCTCGGGATCTACTACGGGAACACCCAATCGACGCGTCCCTGGTACGACCGCAAGAAGCTGATCCACACCGGCGGCGTGCGGCTCGATGCGTCGCCCGTCGTCAAGAATTCGCGCTGAGCGTCATTCGATCGCGCGGCGCGTCGACTCGGGTGTCAGCGCGAGTTGCTCGATCGCGACGATGACGATCGCCCCGACGAACGCAGCGGCGAAGACACCGCTCGCCGACGGCGGTCCGTAGAGCCAGACAGCCCGCGCGGAGGCCATTCCCAGTGCGGCCCCCGCGCAGCCGGCGAACACCGTGAGCACGATGCGGCGTGGCACGCGCTCGTGATGGTTCAGTGCCGCGACGAGCGCGACGACGATGCCCAACGCGAAGACCCACACCCATACGCCCACGCTTCCCATGGCTCACTCCTCAGCTCTTCGGATTTCGCGCCTCCGCGCCGCCGACCTTCACCGATGTGCCGCCGCCTGCCGGCGACTGCGTCTTGTCGGGCGCCTTCTCCTGCATCGACGGCGCCGGTTGCGACGCTGACGCGCTCGCGGCCTTGACCGGAATCTTGCGCTGCTGCGCCGTTGCGACTTTCGGGACCGTGATCTCGAGTACCCCCTGATTCATCGACGCATCGACGTGGGACGCATCGATGCCGCGCGGAAGCTGGAGCGACCGCACGAACGAGCCATACGACGACTCGCTGTATTCGTATCCGCCGCGTGTCTCGCTCGAGTCGCGCTGTCGTTCGCCGCGAACGGTCAGCACGTCGTCGTCGAGATCGATGGACACATCGTTCGGATCGATCCCCGGCAGCTCGACCCGCAGCAGATACGCGTCTTCGTTGTCGCGGACGTCGAGTTTCGGAACGAACACATCGCTTCGCTCGAGCGTCGCGTCGCCACCGAAGAAGTCTTCGAAGAGCCGGTCGACTTCACTGCGTAGATCGAACAATCCCCCTGAGCGGCCCACACGCCGCGCGAGTTCCCTCGCCATGGTGCACCTCCTCCGAACGCCGCCTTGCGGTGGTGCGTCTCCGCAACACGCACACAGCGTTCACGACGAGAGCCAGCATCGCGCATGCCGATGCGTTCGAATCGAGAGAGCACACTTCGCGCGGAGCGCTGTACCCTGTCGAGCCGACATGAACACATTCACGCGCTCCCTCGGTTCACGCTCGGCGCTCGGCATCGCGCTGCTGTCGTCTGCTCTCCTCGCTGCCTGCGGCGGCACGTCGAACGCGCATGGCGAGTCGTCCGCGACGCCTGCGGGATCCGAGTCGACGACCTCCTCGAGCGGCGGCGCATCGAGCACGCCGACCAGCGATACCTCGACGACGAACGCCTCGGCCACGAGCGAGTCCACGGCGAGCACTGCCCCGAGCGAGAGCGCACCGTCCGCATCGCCATCTGCGCCGGCAGTCGCGGATGCAGCCGTGCACGTGCAGTCGGTCGCAGGCGCCGCTGGATGGTTCGCGCGCATCGACATGGAACGCCGCGCCGATGGTGCGCTGCTCTTCGCGGGTCACGAGATCGCGCGAATGCAGGCGGGTCACATCACGACGATCGACGGTCAGAGCGTGCCGCTCGACGGGCGCCTCTCGATCGGTGTGCGTGGCCATCGCGAGCACATGGAGATCCAACCCGACCATTCCGTGGTGATGGACGCGGGCCGCGTGACCGTGGACCCGAGCGGCGATGTGCAACTCACGCGCGGCAGCGTGACGCGACCAGTGCATGTTCACATCGCGGGCTACACGCCCGAGACAGCTTCGCTCGCTGCGATCCTGCTCGTGTACGGCGTCATGAAGGCCGACCTCGCGACGCGATGAACGCACCGAAGCCCGGATCGAACGCTCCGTCACGAGCGTGCGTCCGGGCT
>CBIHQZ010000753.1:0-4120 GCA_966212315.1 uncultured Myxococcales bacterium | reverse complement strand
CGCGTCGCGGTCGATCAATCGCGCCGCAACGTGAATGACTCCGTCGTGCGCGCACCGTTCGACGGCGAGATCGCCGAGCGTCGCGCGAATGTGGGTGAGTACGTGACCTCGCAGCGCGCGATCGTGACGCTGGTGCGCACGAACCCGCTCCGCATCGAACTGCAGATTCCGCAGGAGCGCATTCCGTTCGTGTCGCGCGGGCAGCAGGTCGATCTTCACGTCGACGCGTTCCCCGACCGCGTCTTCCACGGAACGATCAGCTACATCAGCGCCGCCGTTCGTTCGGAGACGCGCTCGCTCATCGCCGAAGCCGTCGTGCAGAACGACGACCACGTGCTCCGTCCCGGGATCTTCACGACCGCGCGACTGCATCTCAATCGCACCGAAGAAGCCGTAGTCGTGCCGCCGAGCGCCGTTGTCACCGAAGCCGGAACCAGCCGCGCGTTCGTGATCAACAACGGGCGAATAGAAGAGCGCGTCGTCACCATCGCAGAGCGGTTGCCGAACGAGCTCGTGATCGACAGCGGGTTGCATCCGAACGACCGTGTCGCGACGAGCAATCTCGATCGACTCGGCGACGGCGCGCGCGTGACGGAATAGCTCGCGCGTCCTTCGCGCTCAGATGCAAGGAATGGAATCGATGCGTTACTCGATCGTTGCGGGGTTCGTGGCTCTCGCGGTGGTGCCGATGTCGGCGCGCGCGCAGCAGCAGATCGGCCCGAGTCAGACCAACCCACTGGATACCAGTGCCGGAACCATTCCCGGCACGTCGATCCCCGTCGGCGGCGTGCAGACGAACCCTGTGCCCGTCGCGCCCTCGCAGCCGATCGTGGCGCCGACCGTACCGGTGAACCCGAACACGCCGGTGTCCACGCAGATCGTGCTGCCGGGCACGCAGTCGCCCACGCAACGCGAAGTTGCGCCGGCAGCCATCGCGGAAACCATTCCCGAACCGCTCCGTGCCCATGCAGGTGGGCTCACCGCCGACCGCGCGGTCGCACGCGCGCTGCAGTTGAGTGGGCCGTCGCTGCAGATCGCACAGGCGAACATCGACATCGCGCGGGCGAGCGCCGCGGAAGCTGCGCGCAACATGCTGCCGCAATTGAGCACCAGCTTTCGCTACACGCGATTGAGCGACTACGTGCAGGGGACGATCAGGATCCCCGGCTTCGCGCCCGCCTCGATCGCACCGGTCATCCTCGATCAGTTCGGCTGGCGCACCACGCTCACGGTTCCGCTCACCGACATTCCGCTGCGCATCTACCCGCAGTATCAGGCCGCGAATCTGCAGGCCGAGGGTGCGGAGCTGAACTTCGAAGCGACGCGTGCGCAAGCAGGGCTCGAAGCGCGGCAGGCGTACTACGAGTACGTGCGGGCGGTCGGCCAGGAGTACCTGGTCAATCAGTCGATCACGTCGGTTCAGCGCCGGCTCGATGACGTGATTCGCGCGGTGCAGGCCGGCACCGTCGCGCGTGCGACGCAGTTGCAGCTCGAAGCGCAGCTCGCGGATCTGCAGCGAAGCGCGGTGCTCGGTCACTCGGTGGTGGCCATCAACGAGACCATTCTCCGTCAGCGACTCCACCTCGGTGCCGACGAGCCGATCGTGCTCGGCGAATCGCTCGATTCCATCCCGGCGCTCCCGCCGCGATTGAGCGAGCTGATCGATCGCGCGTATCAACTGCGCCCCGAGATCCAGGCGCTCGATCGTCAGATCGAAGCGATCGATCGACAGATCTTCGCCACGCGCGCGTCGCAGTTTCCCAGCGTGGCCGCGTCGGCGAATCTCGATTACGCCAATCCGAACACTCGCTTCTTCCCGCAGTCGCAGACGTGGCAAGCAACGTGGGACGCGACCGTGCAGGTCTCGTGGAACGCGACGACCGTGTTCATCGCCGACGCGACCATCTCGCGTCTGCGCGCGCAGCAAGCCCTGCTCGGCGGGCAGCAGAATCAATTGCGCGAGTCGGTCGAACTCCAGGTGCGGCAGTTCTACACGGCCGCGCAGAACGCGCTCGCGCTCGTGCAGTCGACCCGCTCGGCGCTCGCATCCGCGATCGAGAACTACCGCGTCGCCGGTGAACGCGTGGCCGCTGGTGCCGCCGTCGCCGCCGACCTTCGCGCAGCGGAAACCGATCTGCTCCGCGCTCGCTTGAACGCCATCAACGCCGTCATCGACGCCCGCCTCGCCATCGCACAGATCCGCCGTGCGACCGGTGAACGCGAAGTCGCCGACTTGCACACGAACCCCTGAGAGCAGGCAAACATGCAGTGGCTCGCCGCAATCTGTGTCCGCCGCCCGGTCTTCACCTGGGTGCTCATGCTCGCGCTCGTCGTCGTCGGGACGGCGTCGATCCAGGGTCTCGGTGTCGACCGATTCCCGAACATCGACTTCCCGGTGGTGATCGTGACCACGGTCCTGCCCGGTGCATCACCCGAGCAGATCGAGACCGAGGTCTCCGATCGCATCGAAGAAGAACTGAACACGATCTCGGGTCTCGACGAACTGCGCTCGACGTCGTTCGAAGGTCTCTCGGTCGTGATGGCCCGCTTCGATCTCGACAAGGACACGTCGGTCGCCGCGCAAGAGGTGCGTGACCGCGTCAACCGGATCCTGTCGCAGCTTCCGCGCGACATTCAGCAGCCGCGCGTGGAGCGCATCGATCCGGACGCCGCGCCGATCATGCTCATCGCACTGCAAGGCAATCGCAGCCTTCGCGAGATCACCGAGTTCGCGACGCGTCGCGTGCGACGCCAGATCGAATCGCTCAACGGCGTCGGCGGCGTCATCGTGCAAGGCGGACGCGCGCGTCAGGTGAACGTGACGCTCGATCCGGGGCGCCTGCAGTCGTTCGGCCTCACCGTCGTCGACGTGCAACGCGCACTGGCGACCCAGAACGTCGAAGTGCCGGGCGGTGCGATCAATCGCGGCGAGAGCGTGTACCAGCTCCGTGTGCGCGGTCGCGTGCTCACCATCGAAGAGCTGAACGACATCGCCGTCTCGACGCGCGGCGGGCTCACCGTCCACTTGCGCGACGTAGGTTCCGCGACGGACAGCGAAGCAGACCCGACCTCCCTCGCATCGCTCTCGGGGCAGGAGACCGTGATTCTCGCGGTGCGCAAGCAGTCGGGCACCAACACCGTCGCCGTCATCGACTCGCTTCGTGAGCGCATCGAAGAGATCCGCACGTCGCTCCCGCCGGGCTTCCGCATCCAGATCGTGCGCGACGAGAGCGAGTTCCCCCGCAATGCCATTCACGCCGTCGAAGAACACCTCATTCTCGGTTCGCTCTTCGCCGCGCTCGTCGTGTTGCTGTTCCTCTGGAACGGACGCTCGACGCTGATCTCCGCGCTCGCGATTCCGACGTCGATCATCTCGACCTTCGCGCTGATGAAAGCGATGGGGCTCACGCTCAACGTCATCACGCTACTCGGGCTCACGCTCGCGGTGGGTATCGTCATCGACGACGCCATCGTGGTGCTCGAGAACATCGTGAAGTTCATCGAGGAGAAAGGCCTGCCACCCAGACGCGCGGCCGTTCTCGCGACCAAGGAAATCGGCCTCGCGGTTCTCGCCACGACCATGTCCCTCATCGCGGTGTTCCTCCCGATCGCGTTCATGGGCGGCATCGTCGGTCGCTTCATGAGTTCGTTCGGCTTCACGATGTCGTTCGCGATCTTCGTGTCGCTCATCGTGTCCTTCACCCTCACGCCGATGCTCGCGTCGCGCTGGCTCAAGCCGGGATCGAAGACGAAGGAGACGTACGTCGAAGAGAAGGAAGCCGACCTCGACGAGGACAATTCGGACCCGGCCCCCGGACCGCGCAGCGAAGAGCGCGCGATCTTCAAGGAATGGCGTCAGGGCAAGCGACGGCTTCCGGAGGAGTACGCGCACAGCGAGCACTCGGGCGGAATCTACGGTGCGATCGAGCGCTTCTACATGAAGGTCCTGGCGTTCTCGATGAGCCATCGCTGGATCATCGCCATCGCGATCGCCGCCACGTTCTTCTCGATCATTCCGCTCGGCAAGGCGGTTCAGAAGAACTTCCTCCCGCTCGAAGACGAGTCGCGTTTCGAGATCACGATCCGCGCGCCGGAAGGCATGTCGCTCCGTCAGACGCTG
>CBIHQZ010000752.1:0-4129 GCA_966212315.1 uncultured Myxococcales bacterium | reverse complement strand
ATGCCGCCCTCGGCGAGGACACCTTCGACGCGGTACCGGCCGTCGATGGTTTCGCCGACGAGCGCGCGCACGGGGTCACTCGGAATGACGCTGCCTCGCACGCGCGGCGCCGGTGCCGCCTGCGCACTCCCTGCATCCAGTCGCGTCGGCGTCGGCACGCGAGGTCGAGGCGCACTGCTCGAGACGCCATCCGCGTTTTCGTCGCGAGCGAATGCCGGTCGTGTGACTTCGTCGTTCGTACTCGGATGCCGCGCGGTCTGGACCTCGGTTCGTCCGTCGTCGAACACATCGTCGAGGTCAGCGGCGGAAGAGCGTGTCGTCGCTTCGTCGAGCGAGGTGTCGACGATCGGGGCGAAGCGCGGGAGATCGAAAGGGGATGCCAGGTCGTTGCAGGGCGGAACGTTCCCGGCATGAACGCGGCGGCAAACGGGGCAGATGTCGCGCGACTCGGTCATCGCTTCGCGCGCTCGCGAGTGCGCGGGGTCCAGCCGTACTTCGCCAGATCGACACGATCGCGCTCGTCGAACACCACGCGCTCGCGTTCGAGCAACTCACGCTGCAGCGCGCCTCCGGTGGGATCTTTGATGGCAACCGCCGCGAAGCCGCGCCCGCGTCCGCCGAGCACGCGATGCCAGGGCACCGAATGCTTCGTGCGTGTGTCGCGCAGCGCTGCCAGTGCGAAGCCTACGTGTCGCGCCGAGCGGGGCTGCCCGGCGATGGCCGCGACGCCGCCGTACGTTGCCACGCGCCCGCGCGGAATCCTGCGTACGACGCGATAGAAGGCTTCCCACCCGCTCGGATCCGCCATGCGCCGTGCCCCTCGGTCGCGCGAGTATAGGCACGGGAGAAACGAAACGGGCGCGACATCACTGCCGCGCCCGTCGCGTGTTCAGACTGCGATCCTTCGGATCAGCTCGCTGCCGGGTTCGCACCCGTCCAGGTCTGGACGGTGTACGCGCCGGTCTTCAGGCCCGACCCGTAGGTCGTGACGCGAACCGTGTACATACCGGTCTGCGTGGGCGTGTAGATGATGCGGCTGTTGAAGTTACCCGCGCTGTCGTCGTCGTGGGTGACTTCCTGACCATTGCGCATGAGGATCGTGTAGACGTCCAGGTTCGAACCCGGCGTCGAGGTCGAGGGGCCGCCACGAACGACGATCGTGACCGGCGAACCCGACGAGAGCCACACCGTGTGGTCGTCGCACACCGAGCCGTCCGAGAGGGGGGTGTCGCCCTGCTGGAGGGTGCCTGCTGCAGTGCCCGGCACTGCGAGCGAGCCCTGACCACGGCGGCAGCCACCGAGAAGACCGAATGCTGCCAACGAAACAACGAGGAACGTGCGCTTCATGAAACCCTCCGATGAGAGACATGGGCAACTCACGTCGCCCTCTTCGTCGCCACCACCTCCCAGCGGGGCTGACGAACGGGCGAATGTCACATCGGCTGGGCATCGCATGTCAAGCACCGCTCGCATGCGAACGGTCCCGAATTGCGAAGCGTTCACGCGGCGCGATCGACGGAGGGCTCGATCGGGGCCTGTTCTTCGGCCACCGGTGACTTCTTCTTCCGCACGCTTGCGACCAGCGTGCGCACTTCTTCGCGAACGCGGCGGCCTTCGATTGCCAGCAGCGTGACGACGTAGACCCCGATCGCGACGAGCGCCCGCGCGATCGGATGCGCGCACCACGTGCCGACGACCGATGCCGCATGCGGCGCCAGCGCCCCCACTGCGAGTGCGACGATCCCCGCTGCGACCGGCCCCGCGAGGCTCGGGAACAAGCTTCGCCCGAGATGCCGTCCGCCCCACGCGATCAGCCCGATGACGATTGCAACGGTGACGATGCTGTGCGCGGCCGCCACGAATCCGAGCGAGCCGGGCGCGAGGACGAGGCCGAGGATCGCGAGCGCCCACGTCATCAAGGTCCACACCACGAACACGACGATGGCGAGCCCGGGACGTCCCTGGCCCTGGAGCATCGTGAACAACGGCGACGCGACGAGCCCGCCCATCATGTTGCCGACGAGCCCCCAGATCACCGGGTACGACAAAGCCCAACGCGGGCTGTAGACCACCGGGACGATCCACGGCGAGGCGAACGCGAGCGCGACCAGCAGCGGAATTCCGGCCAGCATCGCGGTGCGCATCGCGCCGCGCACGGCGCTGAAGAGCGTGGGGTCGGTGCGGTCGAGGCGCGCATACACGGGGAGTTGCACGCGCGCGAGGCTGTTCACGCCCGACACCGGGAGCTGGATGTACTTCAGTCCGAAGTCGAACACGCCGACCGCGGAAGGTCCGAGCGCGCTGCCGAGGAGCGCGGCGGAGATGTTGTCTTTCAGGTACGAGCAGATGCCGAGCGCTTGAACCTTGCCGCCGAAGTTGATCAACGGGCGGAACGCACGCCACGACCATCCGATGCCAACCCATCCGGGCGACGCGCGGTAGGCGAACGTGAGCTGCAGCACGGCGCTCGTGAATCCCGACACGACGAGCGACCACACGCCGGCGCCTGCGAGCGCGAGGGTGATGGCGAGGACATGGCGGACGAGGGACGCGGTGAGTTCGATGCGTGCGATGCGCGCGAACTGCAATTGCCGCTCGAGGCGGATGTACGGCACGACATGAAACGCGCTGACGAAATAGAGCGGCGCCATCGCGCGCAGGACGTTGGTCTCCGCGGGCGTGAAGCGGTTATAATGCGCGATCCACGGTGCGGCGGCGAACAAGATGGTGCCGAGCACGGACGACACGCCGAGCAACGCGGTGAGCGCGATGCGGTACTCCTTGCGAGTCGGCTCGCGACGACGACGCAGCAGTGCCGCGCCGAGGCCTCCGTCGCCGAGCAGCGCGCCCATGCCGATGTAGAACGTGCAGATGCCGTAGACGCCGAAGTCGCGTCGATCCAGCACGCGGGCCAGCAAGATGTTGGCGACCCACGCGAGCACGGACGCAAGGCTCTGCAGCGCGGCGAATCGTGCCGTCTCGCTGAGAATCTTGCTCGCGAGCGATGGCGACGCGGGCGCTTCGGCGGTGGTCATCCCGCGCGCACTCCCGTGACGAGCCACGCGAGGGCGAGGTCCTCGTGCGGGCGGCTGTGGCGGTCGAGAAAGCCCGCCGCGAGGTTCACGAACGGGACTAGTTCGCGTGCGTATCGCGCGCGCTGCAACTCGAGATTGATCATCTGGCCGACGGTCGACCAGAGGCCGCCGAGGACTTCGATATTCACGTCGCGAAAGCCTGCGCTCTCGAATGCGCGCTCGAGTCCGTGACGCGTGAAGCGCCAGTAGTCATGCGGCGCCTCGTGCGTGGGCCATACGCCCGGCACGGTGAGAACGATCTTGCCGCCCGGCTTGAGCACGCGCGCGGACTCGCGAAGGCCGGCCTCGGGCTGGCGAAGGTGTTCGAAGACCTGCGTCGACATCACGCCGTCGAACGTCGCCGACTCGAACGGCAGCGCATCCGCATCGGCAACGACGGTCGGGTTGGACAGCGGGCCGGCGCGATCGACGCCCACGTACTCGCGCACGTTCGGTCCGAGCAGCGGTCGGTACGGTTGCAAGCCGCAGCCGATGTCGAGCACTCGGCCGTCGAGCGTCGCGAGCGCACGCGAGAGGCCTCGGAACAGCGGCCGGAAGTGCAGATGGAGCGGCTGCCGCCACGAAGGGTCGTGCGGACGGAACGGAACGGGAGTGGGTAGATAGATCAGCGACACTGCGAGCTTCGATGAGGGGCTACGGCCAGATATTGGCGGCGATAAGCATTCCACATGTCGAGCCGGGCGTCGGCGGGAAGCGCGGCGCGTTGCGCGCGACCGAGTTGCTCGCGATGCGATGCGTGCTCGATCAGCGACGACAATCGCGCGGGCCAGGCCGACTCGTCTGCAGCGAGAATGCTCTCGGGTACGTCTGCGAAGATCTCGCGGTGCGAGCCGATGTCCGACACGACGATCGGTACGCGCGCTTCGACTGCCTCGAGCGGAACGAGCGGCATGCCTTCCCAGCGACTCGTCGAGAGCACCAGGTCGGCGGTGGGATAGACGGCGCGCGCCGGGAGTTCGTCGAAGAAGCGCACGCGGTCCGCGATGCCGAGATCGCGTGCGAGGGCTTCGAGTGCGTCGCGCTCGGGCCCCGCG
>CBIHQZ010000751.1:0-4136 GCA_966212315.1 uncultured Myxococcales bacterium | reverse complement strand
CACTTCGCGGTCATCACCTCCGGGCGCGTTGCGACGATCGTCGTGTCGCCTACGCCTCTCAGTGCGAACGACGTTGCGACACTCCACGCACGCGCGCACGAACTCGAATTCAACGTGCTCTTCGCACCCGATCAACCGCCGACCGAACCGGTGCTGCGCGCATTGCTCGCCACGCGCGAGGTTTCGCATCTCGCCGACGCAGGGCGCGCGCGGAATCTCGACACCAGCCCGGCCACCGACGATCGCCCGTTCTTCTTCCAACTCCTCGCGCCGCGCGCGTGGCTCCATCCGCTGAACCTTCTGCACATCGGGCTCACGAGTGTCGGCGTGATCTCCGGCAACGTCCTCGCGACGGTGCAATTGATGATGACGTTCCTGGCGGTCAGCGTGATCGCACTCTTGCTGCTCGGCCCGCCGCTCTATCGCGCGGCACGATCGGGCGCCTCGCTCCCGGGATGGCGACCGGGCATGTACTTCGCGATGCTCGGCGCGGGCTTCATGCTCACCGAGATCGCACTCGTGCAGCGCATGCACGTGGTGCTCGGGCATCCGACGTTCGCACTGGTCGTGGTGCTCGCGGGGCTGCTCGTGTGCACCGGCATCGGCAGCGCGCTCTCGACGCGGTTCGTTCGCTCTCGCAAGGCGGTGACCGGTGCGGCCATCGGCGCTGCGTTGCTCTTGTTCGTGCTGCCGTACGCGGTCATCGGACCGCTCGCGCGCGCCACCCTCGCGGCCCCGCTGGCCTTGCGCATCGTGTGGACGGGCGCGTGCGCGGGGCTCGTCGGCGTGATCCTGGGGATGCTGTTCCCATCGGCGATTCGATACGTGCACCGCGATCGCGGCGTGCCGGTTGCCCTCGCGCTCAACGGCGTTACGAGCGTGCTCGGGAGCGTGCTGGCGATCGTGGTGAGCGTCGCGCTCGGGATCGCGGCGAGCTTCGCGGTGGCTGCCGTGTTCTATCTCCTCGCGGCGTGGGCGGGTCCGCATCGATGGCGCGAGGAGACGAGCGCATAGCGCGAGTCGCAGAAGTTCTCCATCGCGCCCAAGGCAGTCGCGACCGAGTCGAGGCTCGCCGTCTAATGGCTGTTCGACACGTACGCGCCGAGGACGCCACGCTCACCGAGTGCCGCTGCCTGCCATGCCTGTTCTTCCGCGGCGTGCACCAGCGCGCCCGCGATCTGCGACTGCGGATCGCCGCCGTACGTGCGCACCGACGGCGGCGCCGACACGTTCACGGATGCCGAACACACGATGCGACTGGCGTGCGAATCCCACACGAACAACCGCCCGGTGTACTGCCCCGGTGAATAGCCGCCCGCGCTCATCCGCGGCGCGATCCATGCCGTTCGCACCATCAGGATCTCGTAGGGCCGGCTGTGATCGATCTCGTCGACTTCACGCGCCATGCGCGCGAGGTCCTCGGCCTTCAGCTTGATGTGTCCGTCGAAATACAGGTCGTGCGTGCGAACCCAGCTCTGGAGCGCCGCGAAGCGCGAGGTCTCGGCACTGCTCAGCGTCTCGAGGCGCGCGGTCGCGTAGTTGTCGATGTGCTCGTGACCGCGTTCGACCATCGATGGCGTACACCCGGTGACGTCCGCGGGTTGTGCAACGGCGGCGGTGACGGCTGCGAAGAACACGGTCTGATTCACGCGTGCTCGTTCGAACGCCTGCCGCGCGTGCGTCCCGAGCGCGCGGTACTCCTCGGGCTTCGGGCCACAGGCGGTGTTCGCGAGTGCGATGAACGAAATGGCGAGAGTCGCGGAGAGACGGAGCTTCATCGCGGGCCACATTACTCGCGACGAGCACCAGCGCGAATACCTGCCATCCGCGCAGGTTGCACCGGCGAGACACGCACGCCAGCATGTCCGCAATGCTCGCAGCGATGATCGCCCTGATGATGTCGCTCGCGCCCGAAGCGCCGCGAGACCGCGTCGAACGGGTCGCGCGCGCAATCGCCGCGGCTTCGCACTCGAACGAAGAAGCCGCGCTCCTGCTGACGATCGACTACTACGAAACGCGCTTCGAACGGTCGGGGATCCCGTTCGGGCTCTTCTCGTGGCGACGCCGGATCGCGGGCGAGTCGTTGGAGGTCTGTGCCGCGTCCGCGCTTCGGATGATGGCGATGACCGAGCGATGCGGCGATGACGTCGCGGTGCGACTCGGCTGGTATCACACCGGTCACTGCCGCGCCGACACGTTCAGCACGCGCGAGGCAGGAACCTATCGCGATGCGCTACGTGCCATCGCGAACGCGCCTGCGAGTCCGAGTCCGAGTCCCGAGGAAGCATCGCGGTAGCGAGTCGCCCCATCGCCCGCGCGCCGGCCACGCCATCTACCCTCGTTGCTTCGCCCGGTCAGGCGCCGTCACCACACCGTCTTTCGCGCGCGTGCCGCTCTGCGCGACGTCGTTGCCCACTGATTCTCGCTCGTCCGCGTTGCGTCGAACGGTCACGTGCATCGAGCCGTCCCCGGATCGGGCCACCACTTCGAGCTGCATCGCGCCCGGCAGGGAGAGCACGTCGTTCGAACCGAGCAGCGCATCGCGAATCGCGGTGAGCATCACGGCGACATTGCGAACGCCCTCGTCCGACGCCGCTGCGGCGATCCGATCGCGCGATCGTTCGTCGGCGAAGAATCCATCGAGGAGCGAGAGATGCCCTTGTGCTTCGACACCGTCCCACAGCGAACCGATCCATGCAGCCAGGAGCATTTGCGCGATCTCTCGCGTGCGTTCGGTCACCCACGCCTCGTCGATCGTCGGAAGCGCCGCGTGCATCGCGTCGCGCAGCGAGTCGTGCGCTTGCGAGACGGCCTCGCGCGTCGTGCCACCTGCGATGATCTGAGCGGCCGCCGGGTCGACGAACTCGCTCGCGAGCGTCGATGCCGTCGTGTACGCGATCGCCTCTCGAACGAAGTCCTGGATCACCGGACGGACCACGTCGCACAGCGCATCGATGCGGCGCGCATCGCGGATGATCGCGGCGCGGTCGTGAACCAGTGCGGGGTCGAGTGGTGTTCGCGACATGGACGGCGGCGATAGTACATCGTCGAGTGCGGCGCCGGCGTGACACTGCGCGGTCGACTCGGTCATCCCCGTACGGTCCACTCGTCGATCGAGGTCCCGGTGTCGCTGGCGCACCAACCCCACGCCCCGGTCGCACTCGAGCACGACGCCACGAGCCGCTCGCACACCACGACCCCAGGTTCGCCGACGGCGGCGTGGATGCGGAGCACCGAGACAGTGCCGCGCCATGGATCGTCGGCGCGCGAAAAGCTCCCCGGCGAGAGGAAATGCGGCAAATCGCGGCGCCCGGCGCTCGGCTCGACGTGCGGTGTGTGTGCGGCGAGATGAAGGTGTGCGAGTCGCGTTGCCCGATGTTCGGTGAAGAGCGCGGGAATCGGATGATGCGAGATGACAACGCGGATGGCGCGCATCGGATCGGCGGTTCGATGAAGCGCCTGCACGTGCGCGAGGCGCGCGAACTCGTCGGGATCGATGCCGCCATCGTGGGTGTCGAGCCCGTAGAGTTGCACTTCGGTGCGTGCGTCGGGAGATCGCGCGACCAACGGATGCGTCGGCCAGACGATCGCGCTGCGTCGCGTGCGCACATCGCGCGGCGCCGGGACGATGACGCGGGCGGCGAGCACTTCGCGCGGTGCGATGGCGTCGACTACTGCGAGCCGATCGGCGTCGTGCTGCTCACGATCGGCGGGACCGATCGCAGAACCGACGAACCACGTCGGGTGTTTGCGCCAGATCGCATCGCTCGCCGCGATCGCGCGCACGAATCGCGCGAACCGAGCGGCATCGGCGGGATCGAGCGAGCGAGTGCCCGTTGCGACGTCGTGCGCATGAATGATCTGAACGAGCGGGCGGACGTTGTTCATGTCAGTCGTCGTCTCGGAGAAGCGTCGCGACGTCGTCGCCGAAGCGTTCGCGGATGGTCGCAGCGAGTCGGTCGCGCAGGCGTTTCAGTCGCTGCCGATCGCGCGGCGTGAGTGGTTGATCCTCGGCGCGTACGTCGTGCCCGTCGCGCGCGGTCACCCCCGCGGCGCTCAACAAGAGTTCGCGATCGTGATCGCTCGCATCGGCGAGGGTCTCGATGCACGCCCGCAGCACCGCGCCCACGTGGGCC
>CBIHQZ010000750.1:0-4154 GCA_966212315.1 uncultured Myxococcales bacterium | reverse complement strand
CTGCACGTAGAACGTGTTCGGATCGACGAAGCCTCCGTCCAGCCGCGCGAGTGCGTCGTCGAGGCGCCGGCCGACCGCGTACGAGTCTTGGACCGCGGTGGCGTATTCGGCATCGAGTTCGGGAAACGTGTGCATGGGGGGAGGGTGCACGCGAAGGCCGCGGGGCGCGAGAGCGGCGGAGACCCGCCGTGGGCGTCCTCGATCTGACGATTCCGTCCTTCAGTGCGGCGAATAGAAGATGCCGAGAATCGCGCCGAAGATCACGTGTGCGACGAGCGCCGAGATGGGTGTTCTGACGCCGTAATTCTTCGCCAGAAAGCCGGGCGGCTCGAGCTGCCTCACCACGGTCGGGCCGTGGACCTCGCTGGCCATTCGTGGATGCATCCCCGGCAACGCCGGTATCGCGACGACCAGGACGAAGGCGCCGTGCACGAACCCGACGAGCGCACCGAACCATCCCGTGAACGTGTGGGCCGCGTGGAAGGCGGCGACGTAGACAAGCGAGAAGATCCAGCCGTTCACGAGATGAAGCGCTACGCCGTACACCTTCGCGCGATCGCGGTTCGGCGTGAAAATCGTCCCCAGCAGATAGGGGATGTTCATCCGCGTGAAGCCGAGTCCCTGGCTGCCGGCCAGCACCGTGGTCAACACGACCGTGCTCGCGAAGCCCCAGATGAGCCAACTTCCCCAGTTCACGGCGGCAACTCCATGTCCCGTCGCGGGCTCGGTGCCTGTCGTCTTGCCGGTTCACGACTCGACTCCCGTGCGCGGCGCTTCTCGAGCGCGAGCGCGGCACTCACGAGTCCGACGTGTGTGAAGGCCTGCGGAACATTTCCCAGCGCGGCCCCTGTGTCGGGATCGATCTCTTCCGCGAAGAGTCCGACGTCGTTCGCGTAGGGAAGAAGCCGCTCGAACCACTCTCGCGCCTCGTCGAAGCTCCCCCCGCCTCGCGCGAGATGCTCTGCCGCCCAGAAGCTGCAGATGCCGAACGCGCCCTCGCCCGCGGCGCGGCTCTCCTCGTACCGATAGAGCAGCCCGGGCGCCGCCTCGAGTCGCTGCCGGATGCGACGGAACGTGGCACTCATGCGCGGATCGCCGGGCGTTGCGAACCCGTACCACCCGAGGAGCAGCAGGCTCGCGTCGACCGTCTCGCCGCCTTGGACCTGCGTGTACGACTGCAACGATTCGTTCCAACTTCGCGCTTCGACGTCGCGACGGATCCGGTCTCGATTCTGTTCGAACTTCGCAGTCGGCAGATGCTCGAGAACGCCCAGTCGTCGAAGGTCGAGGAGGCGATCGAGCGCCGTCCAACAGAGAACGCGCGAGTGCGTGTGGTGCATCGGCGCCGATCGCGGCTCCCAGATTCCGTGGTCCGGTTGCTGCCAGTGTTCGCAGGCGTACTCGCCGAACTGCCGCAGCATCTGGCGCGTCTCGATGTCCAGAGGCATGCCGCGCCGGCACAGCTGCGTGACGGCGTCGATGACTTCGCCGTAGGTATCCAGCTGTATCTGGCGCGAGGCCGCATTGCGTATACGGACGGGCCGCGAGCCGGCGTGTCCCGCGAGGTGCCCGAGCAGCTTCTCACCCGTCGGCAACTCACCGAACACGTCATAGAGGACGGAGAGTCGAGGTCGTGTGAGGCGCGTGCAGTGCAACAGCCAGCTGACGAACGCGGTGGCTTCGTCTCGGTAGCCGAGTTCGAGGAGTTCGTGAACCGTCAGCGACGCGTCGCGCAGCCAGCAGAAGCGGTAGTCCCAGTTGAGATCCCCGCCGAGGCGCTCCGGCAACGAGGTCGTCGGCGCCGCCACGATCGCTCCGGACGGCGCGTACGCCAGCAACTTGAGAACCAACAGACTGCGAGCGACTGCCCGGCGATACGGGCCGTCGTACGTGCAGCGACTCGCCCACTGCTTCCACCAGTCGATCGTGCGAACGATGGCTTCGTCGGCATACTCGCCGAGCGGAGGGAGCACTGCGGGCTCGTGCGCGTCGTACGTCAGCGAGAAGCGCCTGCGATCGCCCGCGCGAAGTCGAAAGCAACTCGTCGCCGCAACGCGCCCGGGGTGCAGGTTCAAGGGAACTTCGCCGCGCAGTGTGTAGAGGTGCGGGCCGTCCTCGAGGCGAATACCGAGACCGCCCGTCGAGCGCAGTCGCGCCGCATGCTCGCCGTAGTTCGGGCGGGGCTCGAAGCGGGATTCGATCTCGATCTCCCCGCGCACGCACTCGACGATGCGCAGGACCTCGTGCTCTGGAACGAGGACGTGCTTCTTCGCCTCTTCCGAGAACACCGGCATGAGATCGACGAGACGTGCGGTGCCGTCGGGGGTGTCGAACTCGGTAACGAGCACGTTCGTGTCGTCGACGTAGTGACGCCGCGTGCGAGACACGCCGGTGGGCGCGATCTTCCAACGGCCGCCGACGTGGGGATCGAGGATGGCGCCGAGGATCGATGGACTGTCGAACCGTGGCCAGCAAAGCCAATCCATCGAGCCGCCGCGCGACACGAGTGCCGCCGAACGACTGTTGCCGATGATTGCGTAGTCCTCGATTCGCGACGGTTCCATCACACACCTCGATGGAAGGCCGTCCGGATTCCTCGAGCCAGGCCCAGCGCGAACGCAGCAAGTGTCAGCGCACCGAGGGCGACGCGCCCGCGGTGCATGCGAAGCCAGAGTTCCGTGCTGAACGACCTGGCCTCTCGGTCGAACGCTCCGTGTGCGCCGCGATCACCGGGGAGCGGTTCGAAGAGATTGTCGCGACGGTTCGGTGGCAGGAGGCCCGTTGTCTGTGCGCTCCACGCCGCTCGCCCGAGGTAGCGATCGAGAATCCCCGGGATGAGCCGCTGACCGAGGATGGCTTTGATCGTCGACCAGCCGATCCACATCTCGCGGACCGGATGTTCGGCGACTTCGAGAAACGCGCGGGCGACGACCTCCGGTTGATACGCAGGCGGCACCGGGTGCGCGTGCTTCCCGAGTTTGTTCCGCACGACGTCGAACTGCGGCGTGTTCATGGCCGGCAGTTGCAGCGTCGTCACGGCGATCGCGCTGTGGTCGTGTGACAGCTCGCTTCGCAGTGAATCCGTGAAGCCGCGAATGGCAGCCTTCGATGCGCAGTACGCGCTCTGAAGCGGAATGGACCGGTAGGCCAGCGCCGAGCCGATCTGCACGATCACGCCCGCATTGCGCGCACGCATCGAGCGCAAGGCAGCGAGGGTTCCGTGAACCGTGCCGAGGAAGTTCACCTCCATCACGCGGCGGAACTCTTCGGGCGTGGTCTCGTCGACGGGTGCGAACACCGAGACCATCGCGTCGTTCACCCACACGTCGATGCCGCCCCACGCTGCGACGATGCGATCCGCGGCGGCGTCGACGGCGCGGGCGTCCGCGAGGTCGAGCTGAAGCACGAGGCTCTCGCCGCCCGCTTGTTCGATCTCCCGAGCTGCCGCTTCGAGCCCGTCGATGCCTCGCGCGATGAGCGCCACCTTCGCACCCTGTGCTGCAGCGGCACGCGCGATGGCCCGACCGACGCCGCTCGATGCGCCCGTCACGGCAACGACTCGGTCCTCGAGGAAAGGTTTGCGCACCGCGATCCGGTCCTCTCGTGCGAATCCATTTCATTCGTCGATGCCGCACGCACATCTGTGCGGCGCGAATGGTCAGCGGCTATGTAAAGCGCCTGGCTCGAACACGCGCTGCAACTCAGCGGCCACGTGCGGAAGCCTACGGGTACCTGACGAGCCGACGGTGGACCGAAGCCCGCGCTCCTTCGGCAACGGCTGCGCCGCGAGCACGGGCATCTCGTTTGCTGCGATCTACGAGAGGTCGTGATGAAAAAGATGACGACGGAAGTGAGTCTTCCGGAAATCGGAATGGTCGCAGTCACTCGCGTGGCGCTCGGCGTGGGGATCGGATTGCTGCTCGCGGAACGCTTGGACCGGCACACTCGCCGAGGGGCCGGCTGGGCGCTGGCTCTCGTCGGCGGACTCGTGACGATCCCGCTCGCGGCGGAGGTACTCGGTGGGCGACTGCACCCGGAGCGCGGGCAAGACGCCATCGCGTCGAGCGGGCCGAGTCGCGGAACGCAGATGGCAGCAGGTGGCGGCATCTGACGATTGAGCCTTCCGGTGATCCACGACGCGGCTGAGAGCGATC
>CBIHQZ010000749.1:0-4156 GCA_966212315.1 uncultured Myxococcales bacterium | reverse complement strand
CGTGCGTCACCGTTGGCGTCGGAGGGAGAGGGGCGAGCGGCAGCTGGGGTGAGGTCCGCGATGCCGACGCCGACGACTCGCTGCACCCGCCACCGCAACGACCACCAACATCCACTGCGCCGCCGCTGCCGAGCCGCGCACTGGATTCGCCGCGCGACATGCACAGCCGCCATTCGGACCAGGACCGATCGCACCGTCGCGACGCGCGTCCGATGATCCATCACGCGGCGTGATGCCCGCGTCGCTTGTCGAGCCGTCCATCGCCGTCGCGTCGGCCATCGCTGCGGCATCGACCGTCGCATCGCTCCCGGCATCGACCAGCGGGCTCATCGTGGGATCGATCGTGAGCCGCAGCACCGGCCCGCGCGCCGCTGACACTTCCTTCGAGTCGAAGTGCGCCGCGTTCGAGTCGCTCGCCTCGGGCAGCACTGCGTACGCGTACACGCCCGCGCCCGTGAACGATCCCACCGGCAGATCGAACGCGTAACGCTCGTCGACCGTCACACCATCCTGGCGAGCGAGGCGCGGCCCCGACGAACCCGGCCGCGAGTTCCACACCAGCGTCGTCTCCGACCAGGTGGAATTTCCTGCGGCGAACACGCTCGCGCCACTGCCGGTCGCCGACGGATCGGTCGCGCTGTTCAACAGCAACTGCGCCGCAACGATTCGTCCCGGCACATCGCTCAGACGGAACTTCACGTAGAACTCGCTGTCGGCCGCGCCCACTGCGAGGTCGTTCACCGCCGGGTACACCGTCGCGGGATTCAGCGGTTCGACCGTCACGTCTTCGATCGCCGGGAAGTCCATCACGACGAGTCCGGTCGATGTCCCGCTGTCGACCGGCGAACCCGCGTCGGGCATCACCGCGCCCGGGCACGCCGCGAGGTCGCCTTCGACGCCGTCCACCACGAGATCCGAGAACACCGCGCCCACGGGCAACTGCGCGTAGTCCACCGCCGCCGGCCGCGATGTCCCGAGCGACATGTGCAGTTCCGAAGGACCGAAGGTGAGCCCCGACGCGGACCAGTCGATCGCCAGCACCTGCCCGCCGTTGCGGAAGTACCGCGTCGTTCCTTGTCCCCACTCGATGCGAATGCGCTGCGGTGTTCCATCCCACGTGCCGTTCCCGCCGAACGGCTCTTCGAAGAATTCCGTTCCGCACGCGCACGTGTCGTAACCGGGCGCTCCACCGGGACACATCCCCCACATGAGTTTCTGTTGCCCCTCGCGGCCGGTCTCGAGGTTGCCGTAGATCCGCAACATGCACTTGTAGTGATTCACCCTGAAATACGGGGCGTACTGAATCGGTTCGGCGATGCCGTAGCCGCCTTCGTACATCGCGAACAACTCGGTCTCGTTGCTCCCGAGATTCGCCGCCGACACGTTGCCGAGCGTGAACTCGATCGACCCCGACACGAGCCGCGGGAGCACGTACCAGATGCGATCGGTGCGATCGGTGACGTGCCAGCCCTCGGTGTCGAACGTGCCGCCGACCTGATGACCCGTCGCGGTGCCGCCGCGGAGCGAGTCGTCGAGGTGGTACGCGTGGGCCGCGCGATGGCTCACGAGGATCGCGGAGATGGCGAGTGCGGCGTGGAAACGCTTCGCGGTGCGCATGAACCCTCCCGTTGCATCTCGACCGTATCGCGTCCTTCGCCTTCGCGTAAGCGCGCCACGCCCGACGATCCTGGACTCGCGCGCGCGACGCTTCCAGACTCGCGGCTCTCCGCACGATGGATTCCTCGACCCCGCAGACCCCGGCCTTCACGTGGCCCGACACGATGCCGCGCGATGCGATCCCGGTGGTGTTCACGGTGATCCGAGAACGCGCCGGGATGCGGCTCGACAAGTACCTCACCATCGAGATGCCGCGGCTCTCGCGCACGCGCGCCGCGAAGATCGCCGACCACTACGCGTTCAACGCGGCGGGGTTCCAACTCGCGCCGTCGAAGAAGGTTCGCACCGGCGATGTGATCGTGCTGTTCCGTCCGTCGTGGGAGGAGCCCGCGGCACCGCGCGACGTGGCCGTGATGCACCAGGACGCTGCGTTCATCGCGCTCGACAAGCCGGCGGGACTTCCCGTTCATCCGTCGGCGAAGTTTCACAAGAACACGCTCACGTCGGTGCTCGCCGAGATGTTCCCGGGCGAGCGTGTTGCCCTGTGTCACCGACTCGACAAGGAGACCTCGGGGATCATCGTGGCCGCGCGCGATCGCGACGCAGAGGTCGCGTTGAAGAACGCGTTCGCCGGACGCGATGTGCACAAGACGTATCTCGCCTTGGTGCACGGCGTGCCCGTCGACGATGCGTTCGTGAGCGACGCGCCGATGGCACTCGCCGTCGGGGGCGAGTTGTCCGTGATGATGGAAGTGCGACCCGTCGATCGCGGCGGCCTTCCGTCTCGCACGCGGTTCCGAGTGCTGCAGCGACTCGACGGGTTCGCGCTCGTCGAATGCTCGCCCGAGACGGGACGGCAGCATCAGATTCGCGTCCATCTCGCGCACGCGGGCTATCCCATCGTCGGGGACAAGTTGTACGCGCACGGCGCAGAAATCTTCCTTGCGTCGTTGCGTGACGAGCTGACCGACGAGATGCGGGCAGCGCTTCGACTTCCGCGACATGCGCTCCACGCAGCGCGAATTCGATTCGTGCATCCGATGACGCGCGACGAGATCGTCATCGATGCGCCGCTCCCCGAAGACATGGCTGCGTTCGTGCGGAATCACACGCCTGCGCAGTGAATGCCGAAGCGTGGACGCGCACCAGGACGGGTGTTAGGAACCCACGCAATGCGTCTCACCTCGCTCGCCTTCATCGGTTTCGCGCTGATCGCAACACCGGCTTGCGGGCCGGCGACTCGCAACATCCGTCCGACGTCGCCGTTCACCGCGGAGATGGGACGCCTGTTCGACGACTCGGTCGACTACGTGCAGAACATCGAAGCGCTCGGCGGTCATCTCGCTGAAGACTGGGGGACGCAGATCGATGGCCTCTCGCGCGGCAGTGATCTGATGGCGGTGGCGCAGATCGAAACCGTGCTTCAAGGGCAGGACTCGCAAGGCGCGCGCATCTATCGACTCACCGCGAACATGACCGATATCGTTCGTGGCGAAGCACCGGCCGACCGCCACGTGCAATTGCGCGTGAGCGAAGGGCAAGCGGGCTTCAACACCGTCGCGGGCAAGGAAGACCGGCTCCAGCGCGGTCGCTACATGGTGTTCGTGAAGTGGTACACCGACGGCGCCGGCGAAGTGCAGGCGCACTGGCATCTCACGCCGTACACCGACGAATTGCTCGCGCGCGTTCGGCGCACCAGTGGTGTCGAAGCGCAGCAAATCGGTGCCGAGCGCGTGACGCGCCGCGATCGCGGCAATCAGTAGCGGCGGTCGCGCGGACCTCACCCCGCGCTGCCGCGCGCCCCTCTCCCTCCGACGCCCGGGCGTGGCGCGCGTGCACGAGGCGTCGTCGAGAGAGGGGCTGATCGGGCAGAGGCGTTGGGTGGATCTGACCCGAAACGCTCGGCCCGATACGCGGCGAGCACCGCTCCCTCGGCCCGTCGCACGTACCACGTCGAAGGTTTCGCGCCCCACGCCATCAATCGTTCGAGCCCCTCTCTCGACGACGCCTGGCGTCCACTGATTCGCGCGGGCGTCGGAGGGAGAGGGGCGGGCGGCAGCCGGGGTGAGGTCCTCTCACGGCACGTGCAACAACACGCTCACACCCGAACCCCACACGTCGAAGAAGACGTTGCGCCGGATCGCGTCGTCGTAGTGCACGAACTGCGGGAAGAGCACGTCGAACACCAGATCGAGCTGTCGCACGATGCGCACGCCGCCCTGGAAGCCGATGCCGAAGTAGTAGTTCGTCGCGTCGAACCGGTAGTTGTGCGCGCGGAGATCGCTGCGCACGCCGAGCCACACGCGATCGGTGATGCCGAAGTTCACGCGAAACGGCACGAGCATGTCGAACTCGAGCGGGCGGCCGTCGGGGCAGGCGACGAACTCGTGGAAGAAGCCGGTTTCGAAGCGCACACGTCGCGCGACGACGAAATGGATCGGCAGACCGACACCCGGTGCCCAGCAACTCGGACGCCCCGCGAACGGAACGACGGGGAGATTGAAGAACCCCTCGATGCCGATCATGAAGGGCGCTTCGT
>CBIHQZ010000748.1:0-4166 GCA_966212315.1 uncultured Myxococcales bacterium | reverse complement strand
ATTGCGGCCGTGCGCGCGAGAAGAGCGCGACCGCCGTGACGACTGCAGCCGTCGCGTCGCATCCGCTTGAGGACGATCGCGGCCTCTTGCACCGGCACGCCGGGGAAACGCTGTCGGAGAGAAGCGAGCAGCGTCTCGAGTTCGCCGCGCGCAACGGAGAGCATCTGGAAGTCGTCGCCGAAGTCGAAGCCGATGGTCGGGAACCACCCGGTATCTCGCTGCAGCATTCGCAACTTTCCGCCGACGAGCCGCGACAGATCGGGTGTTCGGTCGGGCTGAATGCGTCACGCAGCGCGATCCGCACCCTCAGTCCCGAGGCGATGGCCGTGAGCGCGCCGACGACGCCGATCACCGCGTTCAGCGTCTTGTCGCGATCGACGAACGCCTTACGCGGGACGGCCGTGAACCAGTACCAGACGGCGCCGAGTCCACAGAGCAGCCCGAGGCACCATCCGAGCAGTCGCCCGCGTCCCTCGCGCGCGATAATGCGTCTCATCAACCGATCCGGAGGTAGTCCCCGGGCTTCGCGGGCGGGAGGTTTCCAGCGGCGATCATGTTGAACAGAAGCAGCGCAGTGTTGTCGGCGCGCGGGCCTTTCGCACCGAGTCCGAGCAGGCGGCGCATCAGTTCGCGCGAGTCGACGACCCAGCGTCGCTCGCGGTCGGAGAGAAGTCCTCTGCCGATCCGCCCCGCGCGATCACGCGTTTCGATCGAGTCCCATCCGAGCGCTGCACACACCGCGGTCGTCCACGCGAGCGCGAGCTTCACGTCGAGGTCCATCTTCCGCTCGAGCCCATCGTTCGCGCGATCGATGAGATTCATGACCTCGGTTGCGCGCGCGACCGGATCCGCCGGGAGCGTCAGGACGAACGCCTGCGCGCTCTTCGACCTGCTCCCCGCATACTCGCCCGGACGCTCGCGGAGCTTCGCTCCCTCGATTTTCGTCGCCCATCCACCCTCGGATGACCAGCCCGTGACGGCTGCAGTGGGCCGCGCGGCTTTCGCGGGCATAGCGGCCGGGGATTTCTTAGCGCGCCCGACGGCGGACGAGGCCTTCGTGGTGGTCGGTGTCTTCATCGTCACTCCGTTGCGCGAATGCGCACGCCTTCAGCGCGTGACACTGCAGTGATGCGTCGCGGTGTCGCAACGTGCGGTTGCGCCCGAGCAGAACGGCACCTGCGCCGCGCAGCGAATGCAACGATGCTCGCCGTCGACGAAGTCCGTGCGTGTCGCGAAACAACCGCAGCCACACTCCGTGCGAAGCGTGCAGTCGCCGTCGTTCGTGCAGGGGCCGTCGGGTGGTTGCAGGGTTCCGTCGGCCCGCGTCGTCCATCCGAACGGGTCGGTGGCCGCGGCAGGTGTCGCCGGCGTGTGGCGGGTGTCGTTGCAGCCGGTGAGCGCGATCGCGCCGCCCACGAACGCCGCTGCGCGCGAGGTCTGACGACGACGCGCGGCGATTGCGGCGACGGCGAAAGCAATCCACGCGAGGCGGGTCGAGCGTGACGATGACCCGCGGCCCGGAACCGCGCAGCCGCACCCGGGATCGCACGTGAAGCCGCCGCGCGGCGCCGGATCGCACGCGGCCACGCGACTCGAGGGATAGATCGTGCAGATGCCGAGCATGTCGTCGGCGTCGAGTCGCGCTCGTTGCTCGCCGAGTCCCGCGCGGAACCACATCACCGCGCCCGGCTCCCCGGAGTGCGCGAGACCTTGCGAGTGTCCGAGTTCGTGCGTGACCACCGTTGCGAGATCCGCGGCGTTCGCGGTCGGCACGTCGGTGGTGAAATCGAATCCATCCGGATTCGCCGCGCTGCGAAGGTTCAACTCGGTGTCGGCGTCGCGGATGTCACCGGTGGCGGAGGCGAACGTGGTGATCGTGACGGCGATGGCGGATGGCACGTGATAGGCGTCGTGCTCCCAGGTCGTTCGAAACGTCACGACGTTGGCGTTCGCTGCACCCGAGTTCCACTCGGCGCCGTGCGCGCAGTCCGGATACTGCACGAGATGAAACGATGGATGAGTCGCGCCGCCGCAGTCGGCACTGGCCCATCGATCCATCGCGCCGAGCACCACGGTTCGAAACGTCGTGACGCCGATGAACTCGGGCACGTTGCGCGGATCGATGCTGATCGACGCGCATCCACCCGGCCACGCGAGCGGTAGCCCATCGCTCGGGCACACGAGCGGATCCGACTGCGGGTTTCCCGTCGTCGATCGGCAGAACGCGTGGGCCGAATTCGGCGCGAAGCACGCGGCCACGAACAGCAATGCCGTCGCAATGCAAGAGGGGGTGCGGCGCACGCACGCATCGTTGCGCGTGACGGACCGGGGCGCAATGCGTCGCGATGGTCCACGGCGTTCACTGCGGTTTCGGCGCGTCGCGACGCGTTCGCCCGTTGACACGTGCGTCACCACCAAGCTACCGACGACGCATGCGGAGTCGAACTGTCGGGGGGCTGCTCGCGCTGGCGCTCCTGTCCACGGGTTGTGAAGGGTTTCTCACCAGTTTCGCGGCGGGTTCTACCATCCGCGTGGTGAGTCGCGGGTCGGTCGGCATTCAGCGCTTTGCCGATCCCGAACTCGCGGAGTCAGCGATCCCAGGATCGCTCTCGACGCTCGAGGCACTGTTGGTGATCAAGGGAGACAGCGACGCGCTGCACCTGACGCTCGCGCGCTCGTATGCGTCGTACGGCTTCGGCTTCATGGAAGACCACATGGAAGCTGCGATGGCCAACGACGACGAGTCACGCGCCGAGCACTTCCGCGCACGGGCGACCGCCGCGTTCTTGCGCGCGCGTCAGCTGTCGTTCGAGATGATGTCGATCTGGGAGCCGGACGACGGTGGCGTCGAAGGTCACGTTCGTCGCGGTCCGGAAGCGTTCCGTGCGTACCTGAACCAGTTCGACGATCAGGAGCAGGGCGGCATCCTGTTCTGGGGCGCGTACTCGTGGGCGCGCTACATCGGCCTGCATCGTGACGATCCGAACGCACTCGCGGACCTGCCGTTCGTGGTCGCGATGGCGGACCGCGCCAAGGCGCTCGACCACACGTACAACGGCTTCGCACCGCACGGACTGGTCGGCGGACTCGCAGCCGCCGCGCCGGCGCAACTCGGTGGACGCCCCGACATCGGTCGCACGGAATTCGAAGCGGCGATCGCAGCGACGCAGCGACACAACCTGATGTACCTGGTGATGGAAGCGCGCATCGTCGCGGTCGCTCTCCAGGACCGCGGGCTCTACCGTCGCCTGCTCGAGGAAGTCATCAACGCCGGTGACGTCGACGTCGATCTGCGACTGAACAACGTCCTCGCGAAGCGCCGCGCGTTCCGTTACCTCGCGGAGATCGACAATCTGTTCGCTCCCGACGAGACGCCCGCACCGCCGTCCGGCGGCTGATCCATCTGCACGACGCAACCGGGGTGACGCGACGGACTGTTCGTCGCGCTCCCATTTCCATCGCCACGCTCGCACGCGGTTCGCAACGATCGCCTCACTCCGCGTTCGCGTCCGCCGCAGGAATCCTGACGGTGAAGATCGCGCCGCGACCCGCGCCTTCGCTGGCCGCTTCGATCGACCCGCCGTGCAGTTCCATCAAGTGTCGCGCGATCGCGAGCCCGAGGCCGAGGCCGCCATGAATGCGAGTGGTCGCGGCATCGCCCTGGCGGAAACGTTCGAACACATGAGGCAGGAACTCGGGCGCGATCCCCTGACCCGAGTCGGCAACCGTCAGCACCACTTGCGCGTGCTCGCGCGCGAGCGTGACGGAGACCTTGCCGTCGCGCGGTGTGAACTTCACCGCGTTGCTCAATAGATTCCAGACGACCTGTTGCAACCGCGAAGCGTCCGCGCGCGCCGCCGTTCCGTTCGCTGCGGCGTGAACTTCGAACCGGATCCCCTTCGCGTCGGCCGCCGGACGCACGGTCTCGAGCGCGGCCTCGACGACGGCGGTCATGGGCGTCGACTCCAACTCGAGACGCAGCTTGCCCGACGTGATGCGCGAGACATCGAGCATGTCCTCGACGATTGCGATCTGGTTCTTCGCGTTCCGTTCGATCGCCAGCAGTGCGCGCTCGCGCCTGTCTTCGCGCACTGCGCCGAGGCGAAGGCTCGACGCCCATCCGAGAATCGCGTTCAGCGGGGTGCGCAGTTCGTGGCTCAGCGTCG
>CBIHQZ010000747.1:0-4171 GCA_966212315.1 uncultured Myxococcales bacterium | reverse complement strand
GGGAAGATCCGCACGCCGTACGCGCCGACCAGTGTGAGATGACCGTCGGGCGCATAGCCGACGGCGGAGATGCGCAGCGGACCCGGCGTGAGATCGAGCAGCGCGTAGATGCCCAGTGCACCCGTGCCGGTGGTGGATCGCGAAGTGTCCGGGAGCGGACGCGTGGGGTTGTCGCTGAAGTACACAGGGCTGGTGAAATTGGGCGGAGGAGACGCGTACACCTGCGCGTTCGCGAGACGGACGTCGTCGCAGTCGTGCACTTCACCGGCGAGTGCGCCGTGGCCCGCGGGAATGCCGGTGGGCAATGTCGCCGTCGACGGGATGGTGACCCAGTCGGAGTTCGAGATCGTGCGCGGGCGGATGTACACCGACGGCCCCGTGATGCTCAGCGCAGCCGGCGGCGTGCGCATACCGACGTCGGTGCCACGCACCGGGACGGTGTAGTCGTAGATCGCGTGCGCGAAGAAGTCGGTCGTCACGCCGACGGTCTTCACGATGTACGGATGGTCGGTCTGGATGCCCGAGATCTTGAAGCCCGCGAGCGTGCGCATCTGCACGATCGAACCGCTGGTGTCTCGCTCGACCGCCATCTCCTGATAGACGGCCGGATCGGAGATCGCTTCGCCGACCATCGCGCCGGGTGAACCGTCGGCGCCCACTTCGAAGAACTGAACGTGCACGTTGTTCGAGTCGCCGCCCGTTCCGAAGACGTCGACGACGCCCCACACGGTAACGGCCATCGACATCGGCGCGGTCGGCGGATGCGCGGGATCGAACGTTTCGTAACAGGACAGATTCGGCGCCGCAGCCGGGGTCGCCATGTCGCAGTACTCGGGGCGATCCGAGATCGACGAGCACGACGTGCGCGCGAGACGATCGGTCGCCGGGTCTGCCGGCGGAATCACGCACACGCCGCACGCCGTCACCGACGGAGCGGTGCACGCGGAGGGGACAGCGACCGAGCTGCAGAACGCAGAGCCCGCGAGCGTCGCGGTCATGCCGGTGTCGTTCGACGCGTCCGTCGTCACCGTGTCGTTGTTGTTCGGCGGTGGACTGCACGCGGCCGAGATCCCGGCGAGAGCAAACAAGACAGAGAGGCTTCGGTTCATGTTCGAGACGGCTCCGTTCGATGCGGGGCCAGTCGCACGCGCGACGCGTTCGCCGGCTGGTTGCTCCCCGAGTACAAGTGGCGCGACGGTATCAAACGATAGACGCTCGACAAAGAACGCCTCACGAGGTTTTCGCGAGTTCATCTTCGCGATGCGGCCCACATCGCCGTTCGTGACGCGCTACAACGCGCCGCGACTCCGATGCGAATCTTCGAGCCTCTGCGTCATCGACCGATCGCCATGCTCTTCGGAGGGCAACTGCTTTCCTCGCTCGGCGACGAAGTGAACCGGGTGGCGACGGTGTGGCTCGCGGCGCGTCTCTGGGGTGCGGGCGCCGGACGATTGCTCGCGCTGCATGCCTTCTGTGCATGTGTCTCGAGTCTCTCCGCGTCGGGGTGGGCCGATCGGGTTCCGGTGCGATCGCTCCTCGTCGCGGCCGATGCCGCGCGAGCAGTCGTGGTGCTGTGCGTTCCGGTCGGTGCGGCATTCGGGCTTCCGATCGCGCCCCTCTTGCTCGCCGCGGTCGCGGTGTGCGCGACGTTGTCCGCGGTGTTCGACCCCGCGTTGCGGTCGTTGAGCGCATCGTTGATCCCGTCGCCGGGACTGCGCGGCCCGACGAATGCGTTGATGGAGAGCACCGTTCGCTTCGCGCGCGTGATGGGCCCGACGCTGGTCGCGACGCTGAGTTTGTTCGTTCCGACGATCCAGCTGTTCACAGTCGACGCCGCGACGTTCGTGTTGTCGGCGCTCTCGGTAGCGTGGCTCGCACGCGTCACCATTCCCTCGGGCTCCGTACGGACGGCGAATCCCGTGTCGGTCGGCATCGCGGCGACGCTGCGCGAGATCGGAGCGGACCGCTTGCTTCGCTTCACCCTCGTCACGGGCGGCATCGTCACCGCGGCGTGGTGGCTGTTGTTGCCGCTCGGCATGACGCTCGTGCTCGAGGAGCGAGGCGCGCGCGAGGTCACGTCGCTCGCGCACGTCCTGATTGCGTACGGCGTCGGGAATCTCACCGCCAATCTCGTGGTCGCGAACTTCGCGGATCGACGCCCGGAGCGACTGCTGTTCGGTGGGCGCTTCATCGCGGGGTGTGGCTTCTTCCTCTTCGCCATGGCGCCGAATCGACCGGCACAGATGGCAGCCGCGGCGTTGGCAGCGATGGGTGGTCCGCTCACCGACGTCGGCTTCATCGGCGCGCTGCAAGCCCGGTTCGAGCCGAGTGCAATCGCCCGGATCTATCGGGCGAATCTCGCCGTCTGCTACGCGTCGATGTTCGCGCTGTTCTTCGCATCGCCGTATCTGTTCCGCGCGTTCGGCGCGACGACGGTTGCGGCGTGGGCTGCGGTTGCGATCGGCGCGTGCGGCGGATCGGGGCTGGTGCTCTTCCGCAATTCGACGCGCCCGGACCGCGCCGCGTCCGCTTGAGCCGTCCGAGAGTCTCCAGATTCTTTTGGACCGCCGGGCGAGGGTGATACCGTCGTCCGACCCATCCACGGAGGACCCGCGAATGCCGCTGATCGAAACCGAAGAGGCCGCACGCCGCCTGGCGCGAGCGATTGCGAGCGATCTCTCGCTCTACAACGAAGAGAAGATCGTCAAGGGGATCACCGAGGACATGCTCTTCGAATCCATCGCGGAAGAGATCGAAGAGGGACGTCAGCTCTACAAGAGCCGCGTCTCGCCCGAACTCGAGAAGAAGAACTTCTACGGCCGCGCGCTGGTCGACATCTTGATCCGCGGCAAGCGCCATCTGAAATCCAAGATGTGGTGAGCGCTCGCGTCTTCGCATTCGTCGTGACCGCCGACGAAGCGGGCGATCGACTCGACCGCGTGTGTGCGACGCGCCTCGCCTCCGAACTCATCTCCCGATCCTCCCTCGAACCTCTCTTCGGCACCGACGCGGCGCGCGTGAACGATCGCGCGGCGAAAGCGTCGCTACGCGTACGCGCCGGTGATCGCATCGACCTCGCTGTGCCGCCGCCCGAAGCGCCGACCGCGGAGCCCGAGGACATTCCGCTCGAGGTGCTGTTCGAAGACGAACACGTGCTCGTGTTGAACAAGCCGGCGGGTCTCGTCGTGCACCCGGCCAAAGGCCATGCGCGCGGAACGCTCGTGAATGCCGTCTTGCATCACGCGGTCGTCGAACGCGCGGTGAACGACGAGCACGACGACGAACGCGGCGACGCGCTTCGCCCCGGCATCGTGCATCGACTCGACAAGGACACGTCGGGCGTGATGGTCGTGGCGAAGACGGTGCTCGCGCGTGAAGGGCTCAAAGCGCAATTCCAGAAGCACTCGATCGAGCGCGCGTACGTCGCGATCACACTCGGCGTTCCGCCCGACGGCGTGACGTACGAGACGCTGCACGGCCGGCACCCGATCGATCGCAAGCGATTCACGTCGCGCGTGACGGAAGGGAAGCGGGCCGTCACGAAAGTGAAACTGACGCGCGTGCTGGCGGGCGGTGAAGCGGCGCTGGTGCGGTGCGAGTTGGAGACCGGACGCACGCATCAGATTCGCGTGCATCTCGCCGAGCACGGGTTTCCGCTCCTCGGTGATGTGACGTACGGCAAGACGCCGCGCAACGTGGTGCTCGCGTCGATCGGTCGCGAACTCGGGCGCCAGGCACTCCACGCGGAGGTGCTCGGGTTCGTGCATCCCGCGACGAAGCTGTCCGTCACGTTTCGCGCGGCCCCACCCGCTGATTTCCAGCGCGCGCTCGAACGCATCGAGCGCGATCTGTAGCTACTCGATCAGTTTGCGCAGGCGCTTCGCATCCGCGTACATGTCGACGTTCGCGAACACCGTGTAGACCGTCTCGACCTGCGTTTCGCGCAACGTCTTGGCGGCGTGCTCGAGCGGCGGGTCTTCGTAGCGCGACTTGTGTCCCGCCTGACCGGGCAACCGGTAGTAGGCGAGGGCACCCTTCGCGAACGGCGGATGCCGCGTCGGATCGCGCACGACCAGAACCCCGAGGTCCTTCACGGTTGCCTCGGATTCTTTCAGGTCCCACGAGGGTGGCGCTTCCCACACAAAGGGAGGCAATCCCTTTTTCACGAGAC
>CBIHQZ010000746.1:0-4175 GCA_966212315.1 uncultured Myxococcales bacterium | reverse complement strand
GTGGGCACTGTCGCGGCCGGCGTCGCGAAAGCAGGTGCCGACGTGATCCTCGTGTCGGGTGACTCGGGCGGCACCGGCGCCGCGCCACTCACGTCGATTCGCCACGCGGGGAGCCCGTGGGAGATCGGCCTGGCGGAAGCGCACCAGGTGCTCGTGCTGAACGATCTGCGCACGCGCGTGCGACTCGAGACCGACGGGCAATTGAAGACCGGGCGCGACGTGGCGATCGCATGTCTGCTCGGTGCGGAAGAGTTCGGCTTCGCCACTGCGGCGCTCGTTGCAGCGGGCTGCGTAATGATGCGCGTCTGCCATCTCAACACCTGTCCCGTCGGCATCGCCACGCAGGATCCGGAGTTGCGCAAACGCTTCGAAGGGAAGCCCGAACACGTGATCGCGATGATGACGTTCATCGCCGAAGAGCTTCGCGAGATCATGGCGACGCTGGGATTCCGCACCATCGACGAAATGGTCGGACGCGCGGACCTGCTCGACGGAGAGATCGCGAGCGAGCACACGAAGAGCGCGTCGATCACGCTGCGCGAACTGCTCTTCCAGCCCGAGGAAACGGGCACGGTGCGATTGCACGGACCGAAGCAGCCGGCGCGTCGTCCGATGAGCGAACTCGAGCAGACGATCCTCGCGCGCGCGCATGCTTCCATTGAACACGCCGCGCCCGTGCGAATCGAGACGCCGGTGCGCAACGTCGATCGCGCATTCGGCACGCGACTCTCGGCGGCGATCTCGCGCAAGCACGGCGCCGCGGGGCTTCCCGACGACACGGTGACCATCGCGTGCGAAGGCTCGGCGGGGCAGAGCTTCGGGGCTTTCCTCGCGCGTGGTGTGACCCTCGCGCTCGTGGGCGAAGCGAACGACTACGTCGGCAAGGGACTCAGCGGCGGACGGATCATCGTGCAGCCGCCGTCGACCGCGCGCTTCGTTGCCGAGGACAACGCGATCGTCGGCAACACGGTGCTCTACGGCGCGACCAGCGGCGAACTCTTCGCACGCGGCCGCGCGGGCGAGCGATTCGCGGTGCGTAACTCCGGCGCGACCGCGGTCATCGAAGGGGTCGGCGATCACGGCTGCGAGTACATGACCCGCGGAACGGTGATCGTCCTCGGGCCGACGGGAAGAAACTTCGCGGCCGGCATGAGTGGCGGTGTTGCATTCGTCGTCGACACCAACGGCAGCTTCGCGCGCCGGTGCAATCCGGACATGGTCGATCTCGAGACCGCCGACGACGAAGATCTCGAGATGGTGCGCGGGCTCTTGCACCGCCACTACGAGTACACGGCGAGCCCGGTCGCGTGGCGAATGCTCTCGGGTTGGAAGATCTGGAGCGAGCGTTTCGTGAAGGTGATGCCGCGCGACTACAAGCGCGTCGTCGAAGCGCAGCGTCGTGAGCGCGAGTCGGCAGAGTGAACGGCTGAGGGAGAGACGAACCATGGGCCGACCGACAGGATTCATCGAAGTCGAACGACTGAAGCCGCGCAAGCGAGCAGCGACCGAGCGCGTGAACGATGCGCACGAGTTCGAACTGCCGCTCACCTCGGCGGAGATCGCGGCGCAGGCGTCGCGCTGCATGGATTGCGGCGTGCCGTTCTGCCACCAGGGCTGTCCGCTCGGAAACGTGATCCCCGACTGGAACGATCTGGTCTATCGCGGTCGCTGGCGCGAGGCGATCGACCGGCTCCATGCGACGAACAACTTCCCCGAGTTCACCGGGCGCATCTGCCCGGCGCCGTGCGAAGCGTCGTGCGTGCTCGAACTGCAGCACGCGCCGGTGACCATTCGTCACATCGAACAGCAGATCGTCGACCACGCGTTCGAACAGGGATGGGTCGTTCCGATCGTCGCGCCGCAATCGAGCGGACGCAGCGTCGCGGTGATCGGCTCGGGCCCGGCCGGCCTCGCGTGCGCGCAGCAACTCGCGCGCGAAGGGCACAGCGTCACGGTGTACGAACGCAGCGATCGCATCGGCGGATTGCTTCGTTACGGCATCCCCGATTTCAAGCTCGAGAAGTTCCGCATCGATCGTCGCGTGGCGCAGATGGAACTCGAAGGCGTTCGCTTTCGCACCGGCATCCACGTGGGCGTCGACGTCACCGGCGATGGTCTGCGCAAGCAACACGATGCGATCGTTCTCGCGCTCGGCGCGGGTCGTCCTCGCGATCTCGACGTGCCCGGGCGCACGCTCGCGGGGGTGCATCACGCGATGGAGTATCTCGAGCTGTCGAACCGTCACGTCGCGGGCGATGCCGAGACGCCGGCGATCGACGCGAAGGGACGACACGTCGTCATCCTTGGCGGTGGCGACACCGGGGCGGATTGCGTGGGCACCGCGCATCGACAAGGCGCCGCGAGCGTGACGCAGCTCGAGCTGATGCCGCGTCCGCCCGAGGAGCGCAGTGCGGATCGTCCGTGGCCCGAATGGCCGCTGATCTTCCGAACGTCGCCCGCCCACGAAGAAGGCGGGACGCGATTGTTCGCGCGTGGCACCGAGCAGTTCGTCGGCGATGCGAACGGCCGCGTCGAAGCGATTCGCGGCGTCGCGGTGTCGTGGGAGACCGCGGATGGCTCGCGGAAGATAGTGCGCCATGCGGATCGTCCGTTCGATCTGCGGGCCGACCTCGTGTTGCTCGCGCTCGGATTCACGGGCGTCGAGACGAACCCGCTCTATCGTCACCTCGGCGTGTCGCTCGATGCGCGCGGGGTCGTGACGAACGACGAGCACTTCGCCACCGACGCGCCCGGCGTGTTCGTGTGCGGCGACGCGCGGCGCGGTGCGTCGCTGGTCGTGTGGGCCATCGCCGAAGGGCGCGATGCAGCGCGGTCGGTGAGCACGTGGCTCGCGCAGTCGCACGCACGTCGGACGGGATGACGAAAGCGCAGTGTGTGTAGAATCCGTCGCGTGAAGACTGCGCGCGTCTCGGTTCGCACCGTTCTGTTCCTCGTGTCGACCTCGCTCGCGTTCGCGGCCTGCGAAGCGGGCGACGTGCAGGTGACCGACGCCGGGCGCGACGCATACGACGCGCGCTCGACGGTCGATACCGGCGCGCGCACCGACACGAGCACGCCCGACGTCCCGTCGTTCGACGAAGGCACCGACACTGGCAACGACACCGGGCGTGACGTACCGACGGGCACCGACGTGGTGACGGCGACCGACACGGGACCGACGTATTGCCCGACGAACTGCAACACCGATCTCGAGTGCCAGAGCCAGTGCCCGACGCCATTCGCGGGCTATCACTACTGTTGCAACTACGGCGCGGGCGGCGGCTCGTGTTCGCAGCGTGCGTCGGCGTGCGACGGCACCGGGATGACCGCGGGCACGCTCGGCGCCGCGTGCCACGCAGACAGCGAGTGCAACGTGGGCGCGGCGAATTGCTGTCTCACCATCGGCAGCGCGGGAACGTGCGGCTGCACCGGCAGCTTCGGGTGTCAGCCGGCGATGTTGTGCATGTGAGGGCCCTCACGCCCGCACTTCAATGCACGAGAATCGACTCGCCGTTCTCGCCCGGAATCGTGATGCGCCAGAGTTCGGGCTCGCCGCTGCGATGGCGCACTTCGAAGAGGTGCACGGTGTCGCCTTCGAGTCGGCACTCCATGCGGTCCATCGTTCCGGCGTCGTTGCCGAGTCCGCGAAGACGCCAGCACCCGTGCGCGGTGTTCGCATCGGGACGCTGCGCGACGGTGGCGACGATCGCGTCGTCGAAGCGTGCATCCGAGTCGGGCGGAATGTTCGGGATGCTCACGCGACCGAAGGTGGGAAGGCGCGGTCGCGCGGTGGTCACGGGCGGCGCGGTGTGGCGCGGGAGATAGCGCGCGCCGAACTCGAGCAGGAGAAGCACGCCGGCCGCCGCCCACACCAGATAGCGAGCCCATCCCCATCGCGGTGCCGGTGAATACATCGGCGCTACCGTGATGCGCGGAGGGTGACCGAGTCAAAGCGGTTCGACGCGGACCCGATCGGATCGAGTGGTAGCGTTGTCGCGTGCCATCCGCGCGCTCGCGAACACTCGGCCTCGCGCGTCTCGCACCCGTCGTCGCGGTGCTGGCGATCGGATGCGGGGCCCGCTCGCAATTGATCGCACCCGACACCGGGCTCGATGCGCGCGACGTCACCGATGCCAGCGACGGCGCCGACCGTGTCGATGCGGTCGATCGCGCCA
>CBIHQZ010000745.1:0-4176 GCA_966212315.1 uncultured Myxococcales bacterium | reverse complement strand
TGAAGCGCCGATGGCCGCGAGTTCAGCGCCGCCGCGCGGGCCGAGCGCCACCGACATCGTGCGCGAGCGCGCCGTGAGTCTCGAGCCTGCATCGCCCGACGCTGCGGCGTGGATTCCGTTCGAGATCATCGACGCTGTCGATCGCTTCGGCGGCGAACTCGGCGCCAGTTCCGCACCCGAGATCCGTGGCGATCGCATCGTCTGGTCGCTGGTTCTCCCGGCCGTCGCGCACACGCCGGATCCGTCCACGTTCGATTCCGTGTGCACGGAACTCACCCGCAGCGATCCGCACCTCGCCTGCGCGGTCGACACGTTCGCCGTCGGCGCCGCCGATCGCACGCGATTCGCCTTCAGCTGGCGCCGTGCGTCCGGAACGTTTCGCGGTGACATCGCGCTGCCGCTGCGGGCACTCGCGCGCATGCACACGGGCGCGTGTCTCGTGTCGGCCGAACGCACGCTTCGCACGCTCGAACTGAAGCTTCAGGTCGCGGACATCCCCGTGCTCGGCCGCACGCTCGCGCGGCTCACTGCCATCACGCCCCTCAACGATCTCATTCTCGTCGGGATGCAGCCCGCGCAGACGCCGCATGGCGTGGTCGAGAACGTGATCCTCTCCTGGCCGACCGATCGGGTCGATCGCGATCGCGCGGATCTCGCGGGTGATCCGTGGCCCGCGCGTTGCGAACAACGCGAGGTGATGAGCCGCGAGGCGGCCGCGCACTCACCCATCAGTGCGCTCTTCGCCATCGCCGGCGAACGCGCGCACGGCGCGGTGGTGAACATCGCGCATCGCGAATGGCTCGTGACCGAAGGCGATGTCGTGGCCGACGCACGTGTCGCTTCGATCGCGCCGCAGGGGGTGTACCTCGTGCGCACCGATCGCCCGAACGCCCGACCGCAACTGGCGCGTCTCCCGCCTGCCGCGAGACGCCCGCCCATCAGTTCGTCGGCGAGTCCACCGCCATTGCGCATCCCGCTTCCACCCGAGCCGCCCGCGCCACTGCCTTGACCGTTCGCACCGGCGAGACGTAGGAACCGCTGCACCATGTCTTCTTCGACGAAGCCTCGCGTTCGTTTCGCGCCGTCGCCCACCGGGTATCTTCATATCGGTGGCGCGCGCACAGCACTCTTCAACTGGCTCTGGGCGCGCAAGATGGGCGGCACTTTCATCCTTCGCGTCGAGGACACCGACCAGGCGCGCAACACGCGCGAGAGCGTCGAGGCGATCTTCGATGCGATGAAATGGCTCGGCCTCGACTGGGACGAGGGCCCGAAGGATCCCGACGATCTCGGCGGCGGTCCGCATGCGCCGTACTTCCAGATGAAGCGCCTCGACGTCTACCGCGAGCACGCCGAGCAGTTGATCCGCGAGGGAAAGGCGTATCGCTGCTACTGCACGAAAGAGGAGATCGACGCGCTCAAGGCACAGCTCCCCGAGAAGCTTCGACTTAGCTTCCGTTATCCAGGCACGTGCCGTAACCGCACCGATCAACCCGACAAGCCGTACGTCGTGCGTTTCAAGAGCCCGTCGGAAGGGGCCACCACGTTCCAGGACCTGGTGTTCGGTGAACTCAGCACGCCGAACAGCGCGCAGATCGACTTCGTGCTTCTCCGTTCGGACGGCGTGCCGCTCTACAACTTCGGCGCAGTCGTCGACGACGTGACCATGGGGATCACGCTGGTCGCGCGCGGTCGCGATCACATCGTGAACACCGCGCCGCAGATCCTGCTCTACAACGCGTTCGACTATCCGCTGCCGCAGTTCGCACACCTTCCGATGATGATGGCGAACAAGACCGAGAAGCTCTCCAAGCGCCACGGTTCGGTGAGCGTCACGGAGTACCGCGACAAGGGATGGCTCCCCGAGGGGCTGCTTTCGTATCTGGTGCGCTTCGGCTGGTCGCACGGTGACGACGAGGTCTTCACGCTCGCGGATCTCACCGAGAAGTTCGACTGGGAGCACGTGGGCAAGAGCGACGGGATCTACGACTTCAAGAAGTGCGTCGCGATCAATCAGAAGTACATCGCGAAGGTCGCGCCGACCGAGATGCTCGCGAACGAGGTCGTGCCGTTCCTCGCGAAGCGCGATCTCGCCGTGCGTCAGGGTCATCCGCGTCTCGAGGCCGCGGTGGCCACGGTGAAGGAGCGCGCCGACACGCTCGTCACGATGGCTGACATGCTCGACTTCTATTTCCGCGCGGAACCGGTGTTCGACGACAAATCGAAGTCCAAGTTCCTCGTGCCCGATGCGGCCCCGCAACTCGAGGCGCTCGCAGAGATCATCGCGAAGGTCGAGCCGTTCGACGAGCACACCGCGAAGGCGGCGGTCGACGGATGGCTTGCGGAGAAGGGTCTCGAGATCAAAGCGGTCGCGCAGCCGGCGCGCGTCGCGCTCACCGGCAAGAGCACCAGCCCCGGGCTCTTCGAATTGATCGCGGTGCTCGGTCGCGAAGTCAGCGTGTACCGCTTGAAGAAGGGCGCCGAAATCGCGCGCGCCGCAGGGACGGGCTGAAGTGCGATACGTCTTTCTCGCTGCTCTCGCGTACGTCGCGATCGTTGCCTTTCTCGCGCGCAAGAAGCTCCACGAACTCCACCCGCGCCGGTTCTTCCTCGAGACGTGGGCCGAGGTCGACGCGCGCGCCAATGCCGCTCGTGCATTGCGCGCCCCGGTCTACCGCGCCGACGGCACGCTCGAAGCACTCCCGAAGTACGACTGGCGACCCATCGTCGCGTACGTGACGCTCGCAGCGATCCTCACGCTGCAGGAGTACTTCGGCGATCGCGGCACGTTCTACAAACTGCGTGACCTCGGCTGGGTCATCGACATCGGCCAGCGTCACATCCACCTCACGAAGCCGCTCACGTGGCTCGCGAGCGAGCGATGGGGCGAGCTGTATGCACTCGGCTGGTGGGTGTTCACGCGCGGCGGCGGTTATCTCTTCCTGCCGATCATCACGATCCTGATCTGGCGCGAGCGCATCCGCGACTACGGACTCAGCTTCAAGGGATTCCTCGATCACGCCTGGATCTACGCGCTGTTCTTCGGGATCGTCCTCATCGCCGTCGTGCTCGTCTCGCAGACGCGCGACTTCGTGAACTACTACCCGTTCTATTCGCAGGCGAATCGCTCCTGGCGCGACTTCCTCACCTGGGAAGTCATCTACGCGATCCAGTTCTTCGCGCTCGAGTTCTTCTTCCGCGGCTACCTCTTGTTCAGCAGCGAGAAGAGCCTCGGGAGCGGCGTGATCATGGCGATGGTCGTGCCGTACTGCATGATCCACTTCGGCAAGCCGGTGCTCGAGACGTTCGCCGCGATCCTCGCGGGGACGGTGCTCGGAACGCTCTCGCTCAAGACTCGCTCGATCTGGTCGGGCTTTCTGATCCACGTGACGGTCGCGATCAGCATGGACCTCGCCGCGCTCGTTCAGACCCGCGGGCTCCCGGGCGGCTTTCACATCGGCGGCTGGTAGCCACCGATTCCGTTCACGTCTCGCACATCCCCGGATCCCAGCGGAACCAGCGCGCGTGCACGTGCGGATACACCCACGTGCCCGCGAGAATCCCGCCCAGCGTGAAGACCGCGCTGACATCGAGCGTGCCGATCTCCGCGAACGCGATCCCGGGACACGCGCCGCAGAGCACCCAGCCGATGCCGAAGATTGCAGCACCCGGAAGCACGCCGCGGTTCATCGCGTTCGGCATCGCGCGCGGCATCCGAAGCGCGAACCGCCACGCGGCCGTTACGGCAACCGCCCCCATGAACGTGAGGAACAGCCGCAAGTCGTGGAACGTGAACATCGCGTGCAGTTCGCCGTAATCCGCGAACCCGATGCGCGCGAGCGCGAAGCCCATGAACAGTCCGAAACCGAGCTTCACGAGGTGCGCGCGGAGCGAAGGATTCATCGTGCCAGAACCTCCAGCGCAAACGACAATGCCACGCCGCTGCCGAAGAACACGCACGTCGCGGCGAGCGATGCAGGGAACAGCTGCGAGCAGCCGTTGAGTCCATGCCCGCTCGTGCAGCCGCCGCTCATGCGCGTGCCGAATCCCACGCACACGCCGCCGAGGGCGAGGGTGAGATACGACGCGCCGCCGTGCGCGACGAAGTGCTGATACGCGGCGGCGGGGGCGACGCGAACATGGAGCGAGCCACTCGATGCGACGGCGATGAATGCT
>CBIHQZ010000744.1:0-4180 GCA_966212315.1 uncultured Myxococcales bacterium | reverse complement strand
GACCGCGAGGGAGGCGAGACGCGCAAACCATGTAGCCTCGAGCGCGCGTTCCGCGTCCCACCCGTCGAGGACGTTCGCCGGAACGGGGACGCCTGCAGAAAGCGCGGCTCGATGGACCATCGCGCTCAAGCCGTGACGACGCGCGTGAGCGGTCAATCGCTCCCAGCCGTCGACCGAGGCGACGGCATGCGCGGTCGCGCTCGCATCGTCGCCGGCGACGAGCAATCGCTCGAGGATGTCGTGATCGGCGGACGAGTGTTTCATGCGGGACGCGCGTTACAGTCGAATCGTCGCGTCGAAGCTGCGACCGTCGGAAGGCCATGAATCGAGGCGCGCATGCCCGCTCTCGGGCAGCGAGCTGTCGTTGATCTCGACGTGCAGTGTTTCACTCGCACTCGTTCGGTCGAGAGACATCTCGAGCAGCGCGCGGCGGAAGCAATTCGGCGGACCCATCCGACGGTCCACGATGGCGATCGCACGGCGGAGCGAAGCACGGTCGCGCGTCCCTCGCACGGCTACCTCGCGTCCACGCACGCGCGCGCGTGCAACGGCATCCGCGGTTCCGAGCCCGACGCGGTCGCGTTCTACGGCACCCCACACGCGCATCACACGCGCGATGTCGGCAGCCAGCGCAATGGCTTCGCGCGATGTCATTCGAGGCCGCCGCGTTCGCGCAGCAGTCGTTGCCGGAGCAGCTCTGCCACCAGCGTCTCTGCATCGCGTTCGATTCGCCCCGGCTCCACGCCGAATTGCGCGGCCAGGCTCGCGGCAACGTCCGGAATCGTATCGCTCGCGTTCAACCGTTCCCAGATCGCTGCGCCCGAGGCGTTCAATCGGAACGTCGATCCGCCCGCTACGTCAGCGATCAACGTGCCCGTTCCGACGGCCGTAGCCGTCGCCGAGGGCGGCGCGAGATACGTCGAGCCACCGCCCGGGGCGCGCGCGACGAAGAATGATCCGAAGATCGCGACGGGTGACAATCCCGCGTCGCGGATCTCGTCGAGGATCTCGGCGTTCGAATGGAACACGTGTCGGAAGGTAGCGGCCCGGCCGTCGCGTCCGCGTGAGAAGACATCGCCCCGCTCGGGTACGCGTGCAGCGCCGTAGCGCCTCGCGACGGTCCGCGGAATCTCCACGAAGGTGCGGATCCGACTCGATTCGACCGGGGACACTGTCGCGGCGAACACGACGGCGCCGCCAGGGCGGACGATCCCCCGCAGTCGCTCGAGAGACGCGACGCGCACCGCGCGACCCGGGGTGCGCTGATAGACGTCCGACGAGATGTAGACGACATCGAAATGTCGCGGTTCGAACGCGACGTCGGTCAGCGACACGGTGGCGAACTCGACGCTCTCGGATGCGCACACGCGCTTCGCGCGCTCGACCATTTGCGCCGAGGCATCGACGGCCGTGACGCGCACGCCGCGGCGTGCAAACGCCAGCGCCTCGCGACCCGCGCCGCAGCCGATATCCAAGACGCGCTGGCCGGATCGCAGGATCCCGGCTTCGAACATCTCCAACTCGGATTCGTAGAGTCCGAACGACGCGTGCTCTTCGAACGCCGCCAATTCGTCGTCGCTCGCGGAGAGATGGCGAGCGGACTCGGCGGCTTCGGCGGGTGAGGGAAGGGGATGAAACTGGTCGACGAGGAACCGAACTCGATCGCGCCACCGCGTGGCAGCGCCGATGGGCGCCTCGCCGCCCCGAAGCTTCACGGACGAGTCGGGTTGGCGCGGTTGTCAGGCTGACGACCGCTCTTTCCGAGAAGGTCGTGGAGGCTTCCGAGGCGGACGATGGTCGGTGGCTCGTACGCGGGCGCAGGCGCGCTCGGCGCGTTCGGGGTCACGTCTCGATCGTCCTTCTTCTCAACGGTCATGATTCACCATACCCCTGTTCCAGCGTCCGAATCCATAGCTCGATCGACGCCGCCGACCATAAGTCATAGCAGTCCTCGTACGATGCCGACGTTCCGTCGCGGTGTACCTTCGCGAACAACTCCCGGGCAACCGTTCGGTCGACGATTTCGCTGCCAGTCCACTTGGAGTTCATCGTTTTTTCGAGCAGATCCATTTGCGCGCGCACGGCCGCGACCACGGCTTGTTCGAACGTGGTCACCTGCCTCCGTTGCGCGATGATCGGCGGGAGTTCATCGGCCATCGCATCGCGCAGAAGTGCCTTCATGCGGCCGCGCACCAATCTTCGTTCCCAGGGGATCGAAAGCACGACGCCGGCAAGGCGGCGGTCCAAGAACGGATGGCGGAGTTCGACGCCGCGCTGGGCGGCCATCAGTTCGTCGATGTCGCGGTAGACCGATCCGGTCGGACTGTTCAGCCATGACCAGGTCAATCCAGCGAGATGCGATGGCGCATCGCGCACGGGTTGTGCGGTTCGGCGGGACATCCATTGTTCCGCGAGGCGGCGACCGAACCATCGCGGCGGCTTCATCAGGGTGGCCCGTGGTCGCAGTGCCCGTCGGAGGGCCCGAAGGGGCGCCGGAATCGCCATGCGGACCGCTTGCTCGAAGTAGTGCCGCCCAGGGTTCGACAGGTACAGGTCACTGCCGATTGTTTCTCGGTAGAGGGTGACGATCCGTCCGGCGCGAGCGAGATCCGTGTACGCGCCGTGCTCGTGCAGCAGTTCGTCACCGCCCTGGCCGGTGAGCACCACGCGCGAGCCGTTCCGTCGCGCGATCTCGATCGAGTGCGCACTCGCCCCGGGCTGAACGTCCCGCCAGGGGGTCGAGCGAGCGATCGGGTCCAACGCCGCGAGTCGGGGGTCGTCGAAGCGCCAGCGAACGTTCGCGAAGGGTACTCGCTTCAAGACCGCGTCGATCTCGACCGACTCGTCGCAGCGCAATCCCGGATACGTCGCGCTCGCAAGTACGATAGTCGGAGTCGTCTCGGGTTCACGCTGTCGGATGACGCCCGCAGCACAGGCAATCGATGACGAATCGAGTCCGCCCGACAACTGGCTATAGACCGTGCGATCCGCGTCGAGGCGATCACCAACGCTCTGCAAGAACGCCGCGCGGAAGGCTTCGACGTCGGTCTGTGCGTCGCGAAGACCGCTTTCCTTCGGATACACATGCCATCGTCGTGTGAGGACGCATCCCTCGCGTGCGAACAGCGCATGCCCCATCGGTAGGCGGCGAATCGACGCGTACATCGTGCGCCCGGCGTCGCCGATCGAGCCGCCGGCGAACTCTGCCAGATGAAGCAAGTCGATCGCATGCGACGTGCTTTCGGCTGCCAGCAGGGCGTCGACCTCGCTGGCGATCTCGATCCCCCCGGCGCGAGCGACATAGAACAGCGGGCGTACGCCGAACGCATCGCGCGCGGTGTACAGACTGCGTGAGCGCTCGTTCCAGATGGCGAACGCGAAGTCGCCGATCAATCGCTCCGCCACCGCACCGTTCCATCGCGCGAACGCCTGCGCGAGCAGTTCCACATCGGACGCGGGGCATTCGATCTTCAGTGCGCTTGCGATGTCGCGGCGGTTGTCGATGCGAACGTCACCGACGATCCAGAGGCCTCGCGCCGGGTCGTGAAACGGCTGCTCGCTCGCGCGCTGCCGCGCGGTCGTCGCGCAGTTCGCGAACCCGAACGCGGCGAACTGGCCGCCCTCGCTGCGCGAACCGTCCGGCGCGCGATGGGGCATTGCCGCAAGCATCGCGCGCACGCGGTCGCGCGGTGAGCGCGCGCCAGTCCAGTCGATCGAAGCGGCGATGCCCGACATGCGCGTCAGGCCGTGAGTGCGCTGTCGACGCCGGACGATCCGAACGCCTCGTCGGCACGGAGGAGCGCACGGTAGGCCGCGCAGCGACGCTCGAGGACCGACGGCGAGCCGCAGTCCACGAGCTGATGGCGTTCGTCGAGCACGAGCACTCGATCGGCGAACGCGAACAACGCCGGATGATGGGTGACCACGACGATGGATCGTTCGGCCGATTCGTCGCGCACAACGCCTGCGAGCCATTCGCGCGCGTTCCGATCGAGGCCGGCGTCGGCTTCATCGAGCACCAGCAATCGCGGGTCGCGAAGCAAGGCACGCGCGACGGACACGCGTCGCTGTTGACCGCCCGACAGGGTGGCGATCGGCCGATCGACGGTCGCGATGACGTCGAGGCGTTTGAGCATCTGCTCGACGTCGTCGCGGCGCGCATCGGGTGCGCCGAAGCGGA
>CBIHQZ010000743.1:0-4181 GCA_966212315.1 uncultured Myxococcales bacterium | reverse complement strand
TCGGCGCGCGGCATGCGCGTCTCGTGGTCAGAGGAAACGGTCGACGTCATCGATTCATGCACTCCCGATCGCGGCTGACGAAGCGTCGTCGCTCTCGATCCATTCGACGGTGCCCGCATTGCCGTCGACGCGAACTCGCTGGCCCGAACGAATACGGATCGTCGCGCCCTTCACATTGAGCACCGCAGGGATCCCGTACTCGCGCCCGATGACGGCCGCATGCGAGAGCACGCCGCCCACTTCCGTGACGATGCCGCGCACCATGCCGAGCGCAGGTGTCCATCCCGGGTCGGTGAAGCGCGTGACGAGAATGTCGCCGTCGCGCAGTTGCCCGATGTCGGAAAGGTTCTCGATGACACGCGCGGTTCCTTCGGCGCGCCCCGGGCTGCAACCGACGCCGCGAAGCCCATCGGACGAAGCACTCGCCGCGTCCGAGTGTGCGGGCGCCAACACACCTGCGCCGATTTCCTCCGGTGGCTCGAAGTCGCGAAAGCCACGGTGCATCTGTTTGCGAAAGCGCACGTCCTCACGCAGGCGCGCGAGTGCATCGGGGGCGCTATTCCAGGCGTTCAGAAGCTCGTTTACTTCGAGGAAGAACACGTCGTCCGCGTGATCTAGCAACCCACGCGCCACCAGACGCCGTCCCGCTTCGAGCACGTAGCGGCGCACCACGAGATAGCTGCGCGTCGAGAACTCGCGCAGCTCTTCCTTCTTGCGGAGGAACAGTCGCATGCGCTCGAGGCGTCGACGGAACTGCGCGCCGTAGCGAAGTCGCAATGACAGCATGCTGTCGATCCGGCGTTCGACACTCGCGCGTTCTTCCTCGTACGCGACGCGCTGCGCATCGGTGGCGTCGTCGCCGTCGGCGATGCGCGAGTCACTCGCCACCATCGCGAGCACGGTCTCGCGCACTCGCTCGGGGACTTCGCACCAGCGCGGAACGCTCACGTCGAGTTCGGAGTCGCCGTGAAAGCCGTACTGCGCGAGAAAGCCACCGAGCGCACGTTCCCAAGCGATTCCCTCGGCACCGTGCTCGCGCGCGACGGCGGCGAGCTTCGCGAGTGCGCGATTCACGTCGAGATGAAAGATCCCCGAGAGGCCGCCCATCAATCGCAGCGAGCGCGTCGTGGCGCCGGTCGCTCGGTCGATTGCGGCGAGAGTGTCGTTGAACTCGCGCTGTGCGGAGTTGTTCGTGTAGCCGGTGACGAGATAGATGCGCTCGTTCCAGAAGAACAGTTCGTGGATCGCGGCGCGCAGGTCGCGTTCGAACGCGGCGTCGTCGGTCTTCGCGAAGCGATCGCAGCGATCGAGGAGCCCGCGCTCGCGCTGTTCGTACTTCGCGCGGTGGTCGTCGAGCATCGCGAGGTTCTTGCGGTACCAGCGCTTCACCGCGAGTGCGGTGGGCAACGCGCGCAGCACCGTCTCCGCGTTCATTCGCGTCTTCGACGGACCCGCGTCGCCGTAATTCTTCTCGATCCCCATGCCGCGATCGAAGTGCTGTTCGTCGAACCCCGGGAGCTTCGCCATCGCGCGCTTCAGCGTTCCGACGCTCCAGTACGGGCGGCCGTACACGAGACGCATCCAGGTCACCGGCTCGCGGCGATCGAGCAGATGCACGCTCGCGAGGTAGTCGTGCAGCGACTCGCCCATCACGGTGCCGATGAGCGACATGACGAACGGCTTGCACACGCGCGATGCAATTCCGCCTTCGCGCATGTTCGACGTCGAGAGATCGCCCAGGTCGGTGCGCCACTGCATCGTCGTGATCGGTCGCGCCTGCAGGATCCAGAGCGCGCCGTTGCGATCGACCGCCCATTCGACATCCTGCGGGCGACCGAAGTGCGCTTGGATCTCGACGAGCGTCTTCGCGAAGTGCTGCGCGAGTTCGTGCGTGAGCTTCGCGATCGGGTCTTCGAGGCGTTCTTCGACGATGCGCCCGGTGCGGAGTTCGATGGTGAAACTCGAGGGCGCCACCTGACCGGAGACCAGTCGCTCACCGACGCCCTCGCACGCTTCGATCAGCGCGTGATCCTCGCGACCGCTGAGTGGGTGCACCGAGAACGCGACCCCGGCCATCGCGGGTTCGATCATGCGTTGCACGAGCACTGCGAGGCGCGCCGCCTTCGGATCGAGGTTGTGCTTCTCGAGATACGCGATCACGCGCTCGGCCTTCGCGGAGTCGCGGCACTGCTCGATGCGAGCTTTCAGGTCGTCGAGACCGTGAACATGAAGATACGTCTCGTACTGGCCCGCGAAGCTCGCGCCGGCGAGGTCTTCGAGCACGCCGCTCGAGCGGACTGCGACCGGGTATCCGCCGATGTCGTCGACAGCGCGGGAGAGGTCCTGGTCGTCGAATTGATCGCCATCGAAGACGACGAACGCTTTCGGCACCGGGAAACCGGCTTCGAGCAGCACGTGCAGATTGCCGGCCTTCTTGCCCGCTTTCGACGCGACGAAACCCTCGTCGCCCAGAAACGTCGGCTTCATCGGTGTCCCTCCTCGAACGCACGCCCTGCCCTGGCGCGCACCGAAGAACGTATCATTCGTCGCGTCGAAACCGCGGCTCCGTCTCGAGCATGGACGAGCTGACTCAGTCGCTCGCTGGAAACTCGTTGGCGAGATCCGCGCGGATGTCGGGCGGACAGTCGGGATTGCGCGCGACCGCTTCGCGAGCGACGTAACACCGTTGGGCTGCTGTCAGCACCGGCGAGTCGGCGGGGCAACGCGTCGTCCGCGTTCGGGTGCGCGGCGAGGGACCCGAGCGTCGGGACGAACGTCTCGCCCATGAGCCGTTCGAGCGTATCGAGTGCGGTTTGCTTGTTCGCCGCGACGTAGCCGCGGAGATTCAGTTCGTCGGCACGTGCGAGTGACGCGAGGGCCGATGGCGATGACGTCCGCTTTGCCAGTATCCACGCGATGCTCAGCGGAAGAACGGGTGCACTCGCGAGCGCTTCGTCGACCGCGGGCGAGACCTTGCGGCGGTCCGCGACGAGCGCGAGCACGAAGGCTACGGGGTGGTGTGCGAGTGCGACGAGACGTTGTTCCGTGGTCGAACCTTCACTGCTCTCGACGAGAGCTTTCGCGATCTTGATCTCGTCACGCTCGATGAGCCGGCCCGCATCGGCGACGTTGGCGATTCGTTCCGAGAGCCGCGCGACCGGTTCGAACACGTAGGCAGTCGTCGCCGCCCACATGCTGCAGGTAGTCCAGAAGGTTGCCTCCCAGCCCGAAAGCTCTTCGCGATCGGCCCCGGGCGCGCCCTTGCGTCGATCACGCTGTCCGCCGGCGAGGAAGCGCACCAGCGGGGAACCATCGTTCGCGAGCATCTCCACCGTTGCATCGGGCGCCGCGGGATGGCGCGCGATCGCGGCGCGAATCGGCTCGCTCGTGCGGCTGTCGATCGCGCCGAGTGCGTCGGCGGTTGTTCGCGTCGAGAGCAGCGGGACTAGCCGCTCGAGTTCGTCCATGCGTGACACGTAACATGCTGCGCGCGGGCGAGGCGGCGTTGCGGGCGTCGTCCGCGGCTCACGATCGACGCGCGGCCCGCGCCATCGCGTGAAACCCGCGCAGTACGGGGACGGTGCGTGCGGGCGCCCCCTGATGCGCAGTCACGGCTTGTTGCGCGCTCGCGAGTGTTTCGAGCGAGACGACCTGATTGCGCGCGAGGCCCGTGTCGCCCGGATCGATCACGCGCCGCCAGCGCAGCATCGCGCGCACGGCGAGGGACCAGTACGCGGGCGGTGTGTTCGTGCGGCGGTAGTAGGCCGTGAGGTCGAGTTCGTCGAGCACGTGTTCCGCGAGGCGCTGTGCACCCCACGCGCGGAGGAGTCGATGGTGGCTGCGATCGGCGCCTTCGAACGAATCCCCCGCACGAACGCGGTCGCCGACTCGCACGGCAGACGTGTTCCACCGCACGCGTACGCGAAAGACCTTGCCGTCACCGCGGCGGACTTCGATCACCCGTCCCGCGGCTGCCACGACGATGCCATCACACGGGGAACTCGCACTGACACAGCCAGACGGCGTTCTTCCGTGGAGGACACGACGAAGCGCCTTCTGGCCGTCGGCCCATTCGTCGCGCATCCGCTCGAGAAACACCCTCGCGAGGATCGTGCCTGCGGTAACGATCGCGCCTTCGCTCACGACGAGTGTCGCTCCTCGAACGAGGTCGACTTGTCCGA
>CBIHQZ010000742.1:0-4190 GCA_966212315.1 uncultured Myxococcales bacterium | reverse complement strand
ATCGTGCGCGGGACGGTCGGGTCGCTGCACGCCGCGGGACGCTCGTTCGCAGGCATCGAGATGCACTGATACTGCGTCCATCGACACGAAGGCGCCTCGAGCACGCGCGCGTACCAATACGCACGCACGGTGGGATCGAACGACGGATCGGTCCACACGCTGCACATCGTGTCGGCGCCATCGCCGTTGGCCGTGCACGTGTTCTCGTCGACACCGGGCGCGCCGCTCGCGACCTCGACATCGAAGACCTGTTCGTGTGGAGCGCCGGACCGATCGACCCATCCCTTCACGATCTGCGCGCGTGCGAGGCGATGCTCGTCGCGTAGCGCTTGCACGATGAACGACGGCGCACCGACCGCGGCCGGTCGCGGCGGGAGCGTGCCCCCCATCGGAACGCCGTCGGAGTACCCGCGCTCGACGAGGGTGCCGTTCGCGCACAGCGTTGCGGGGTAGCCGAATCCGCCGAAGAACCGCAGCGCGATGCGCGGACCGCTGGTCGCGTAGGTTTCGCGCCGCCGCAGCGCTTCGAAGATGGCGTCGCGCGAGTTCTCGATCGACCAGACCGCCGCGAGTCCGCCCGGAGAATTGTCGGGATGCGAGAGGAGGGCGAAGTCCTGACTGCCGACGTGTCCGCGAAAACGAGTCTCGTCGACTTCGCCCGCGGAACCGTTGTGCGTGTCGGTGGAGGCAACGGCGCCGAGTTGGAACGGGTTCACGCCGAGACGATTCGCTTCGACGAGACCGTTGGTGAGAACGTGGCGGGTGAAGTCTTGCGGCGCATAGCAACCGACGCCGGAGGAGCCGGTGCACGGGGGCGTGGGCATCGGCATGCCGTTCACCCCGCCCGCGAGGGTGTTGTGAATGATCTCGAACGAGCACGCTTCGTCGGGCGCGCCGAAGGGCGAGAGATCCGCGCGGCACTCGCTCGAACCCTTGTGCTGATAGACCTCGACCAGCCGCTCGGTTCGATTGCGCAGTTCCGCCAGTTCGCGCTGCGTCGCGAGATCGATGTCCGTGCGCGGCGCGATGGGAAACATGTGCCCCGCGGAGATGTTCGAGTTGTGCGGAATGACCAGCATCTCGCAGCCAGTGCACGCGTTGGTGCAGCCATCGCGCAGGCCGGTCCACAGCGATTCGGCGGTGGGCGCTTCGAAGTAGCTGATCGGCAGCGGCGGCACGCGCTCGTTCCGGAAGATGACGTTGCGATGAAGATTGTTCCCGCTCGGCGACGGCGAGTACTCGTATGCGACGAACGACGTGAAGCGGCACGACGCGCTGCGGTCGTACGCTTCGTTCGCGGCGCGCTGGATGCGTTGCCAGATCGATCGCGTGCGATCCACGCAGTCCGCGCCGCCCGCACCACACACAGTCACATCGCGGCGCGGGTTCGTGAATGCGAGACGATAGGCGATGGCCGCGTAGCCGACGGAGCCACCGTCACGGTAGGTGCGGCACGGGAGTGAGTTGAATCCGACCGAGCCCGGGGTGATGCACTCGTCGACTTCGCCGAGAAACTCCGAGTGGTCGGTGACGGCGGCAAAGTCGAGAGGGCGGCTCAACTGCAAGTGACGCGGCCCGTTCGCGCCGTAGAAGTCCACGGCTTCGCCACGCGCGTAGCGGTACGCCATCTCGGGAGTCGTGCGGACATCGACCGCGTAGGCATCGAACGAGAGTTGCGTGTGAACGTGAAGGTCGCCCCAGTACAGATTGCGTTGCGGATTTCGATCGTTGCACGGTTCGCGTGGATCGGTGTACGCGATGCCGAGTCCGCCATCGGCCGCGGGCTGCGCGTCGCACGCGATCGGTGCGGCGTCGGCATCGAGCGGGGCGTCGAACGGCGCGTCGTCTTGTGCATCGGCGGCATCCGTCGCGGCGTCGGTGACCGGTGCGCGCGGGCACCCGGCGAGAAGCGTCGCGAGGGTCGCGAGGGCGGTGCGTTTCACGAACGGAGAATGCGCGGGAAGCAGGGAGCGCTCAACGGAGCATCGTGACGACGCGATCGAGGAGCAGAAACGCACCGAGTGAACCGACGCCGTACGCCACCGGCAGGGTGCCGATGCGTGCGAACGATCGGCTTCGCCCGGCGACGAGCGCGACGATCGCGAGAAGCGCAACGAACGCGAGTTGTCCGGCTTCGACGCCGAGATTGAAGCAGAGCAACGCGCGCGGTACCTCCACGCGGGAGATGCCGGCCGCGCCGAGCGCGGAAGCGAAGCCGAAGCCGTGCACCAGACCGAACAGGGCGGCGACGAGCCACGGGTTGCGACGCGTGATCGTGTCGTGTGCGGGGTGCGCGACTTCGTAGGCGACGAGCAGGAGCGAGAGCGCGATGCAGGCTTCGATCGGGGCGACCGCGATGCGAACGAGCCCGAGAGAAGCAGCGGCCAGCGTGATGCTGTGACCGAGCGTGAAGGCCGTGATCGTGGCGACGATGCGCCGGCGCGTGCGGCTCAGCGCGAAGAGCGCGGCGACGAACGCGAGATGATCGATGCCGGTCGCGATGTGCTCGACACCGAGTGCGAGGAAGCGCGGACCGGTGCGAGGTGACGCAGGCGAAGTGTCGATGCGCCAGTGCGGATCCGCCGGGTCGATCATCGCGCCGGCAGTTGAGTTTGCGCGCGATCGGTACGCCGCGAGCACCTGACTCTCGCGAGCGGCGAGACCGTCGATACGCACCTCGCGTCCCTCCAGCGTGCGGTCGCATTGCAGGTGACCGATGCGGAAGAGACCGAGTGCGTCGAGCGACTCGTGCGCCGGTTCGATGTCGTGGCAGTCGCTCGGGAACACCACGCGCGCATCGGCGGGGGCGTCCTCGGTGCCCGAGAAACGGAAAGCCATGTCGATCGTCCGGTCGGGGCGTTCGCGAAGAGTGAGCGAACCGAACTGGAGCGGATGCGCGAAGGCGGCGCTCGAGGTGAGCGCGACGAGTGCGAGCACGATCGCGGCGACGAGACACCTCATCGCGAATCGACGTGGTAGCGGCCGACGATGCTCTGCGTTTCGGCAGCGACGGCTGCATCGCGAAGTTGCGCACGGACGTCGGCCGCGACGTTGGTGCGAACGTCCGCGAGCGTCGCATCGCGCATCTCACTGCGCGCGCGGACCTGGACCAGATGCTCGCCGTAGCGACTGGTGATCGGACCGGTCCATGCGCCGATCGGCGCGGCAGCGAGCGCGGCAGGAAACGCTTCGCCGAAGCCCACGGCGAGGTCTGCATCGGTGCGACCGTCGAGCGATGCGCCGAGCGCAAAGGCGTCGCCGCGTGATGGTGAGAGATCCGAGGTCGTGAGCGCGGCGGTCGCATCGGCACGCGCGCGATCGCCGCGTCGCTCGCGCGAATAGAAGACGTGCGTGAACGAAGTGCGGGCGGCGAGACGGTAGCGATCGCGATGCGCGGCGAGCCACGCGATCATCTCGGGCTCCGTTGGTTCGCGCGGAACGATGCGCGACTCGATCACCAGCGACATCTTCTGCGCGAGACGCCGCCTGATCACCGGATCGCCGTGATCGAGACCGAGCCGCTGCGCCTCGCGCACGAGCGCTTCGTCGCGGATCCAGTCATCGGTGAGCGCGCGCAGACGCGTGTCGTCGGGAGGCCGACCGAATCGCATCGCATACTCGGTCGCGAGCGCAGCCCGAATGGAATCATCGACGACGATGCCCGGCGCGTCGCCAGTCGCGCGACGCGGCGAAGAACGATGACGCAGTCGATCCAGTGCGAAAAGGAGCGCTCCGATCGCCACGAAGTGAACGAGCGGTTCGCGGATCCACCGCGGATGCGCTCGCGCCGGCTCGCCCTGCATGAGACGCACCGTACCCCCTGCCTACGTCCGCGCGGAACATTGCTTCGCGAGTGCTGTCCGTAGCACGATGCGCCGTCGGTGTTGCGGGCGGGAAACGACGACGATTGCCGAAGCTTCGCGACGTGTCCGCGCCCGCCCGGCGTACGCGCGTCGCAGGCAGGCTCGCACCCAAAGCTCGTCGAGCGCGAGTGTCCAACGCCCGGCCCGAGGCATCGCCATCGTTCGAACGGAGATTCAATCCCATGCGAGTTCGTGTTCTGGCAGTTCCCTTCGCCGCGCTGGTCTTCAACGCGTGCCACCACGAGAATCTCGTCGAGCCGAGCGTCGCGCAGGTCGACCCGCTCCGCGCGGGGGTGATCGTTACGCATGGCGGCGCCGACACCATCT
>CBIHQZ010000741.1:0-4192 GCA_966212315.1 uncultured Myxococcales bacterium | reverse complement strand
ACTCGCCGCCCGCGAAGATCGCGAAATCGGATGTCTCGTAGTCGGTGAATCCGTCCGCGTTCACGTCACCGACACCGTACTGCGCTGCATCTGGCGGGGACAGCTCGCGGGGGACGAAGTGCTCCGCGCGATCACCGAACACGAAGGCCGTCCTCTCTTCACGCGGAACCCCGGGAGCGGTGCAGAGCCGGATCGTGAAGTCGTCGATCCCGTCCCCATTGAAGTCGGACGAACCGAACCGCGACCACTCGACCGGCTGACTCTCCGCCGGCGTACGAAACGTCCACGTCGCGCTCACCACCGACGCCACTCCATCGACCAGCGGAGTCACATTCCAGAACCAGATCCCCTCCTCCAACTCGCGCGGGACCTGCGCATGGTCGCCGCTGGCTTCGAACGAAACCTCGGGCATCGAACACGCGCGATCGCGACAGACCGTGATGCGCACGCTCGTCACGATTGGAGTCGCCGACCACCACAGCATCGGGTTGCGCACCGACACGCGCGCATTGCTCATCGGATGAACGGGACGCGCAGTCGCCGCGACGCACACACCGTCGCGCAACAGGTAGCCCCGATTGCACGCGAACGCGCACGACCCGGCGTTGCAAGTCGCCGCTGCATTGCTCGGCGCCGCGCACGACACGCACTGCGCGCCGCACCGCGTGGGATCGTCGTTGCTCCCGTCGCACACCAGCACGTCGCGAACGCACGTCGCATCGGAGACCGCGTCTGCCGAGCACGCGGCATCGCTTCCGACCGCGGTACTCGCGCACGCTCCGACACCGATCGACGCAACGATCGCCAGTGCCACTGCGAGTCGCGCACGCGCGTCACGAACGGTGTCTGCAAGAAATCCCATCGTGCGTGAACTCATTGCACCGGCGTCGCTGCAGTTCAATCGTTCACAGCACAACTACCGATACACGCGCTCGCTGTACCTCAGCCGGCACACCGCCACGACGACCTCGCACGCCGCATCGAGCACGTCTCCATCCGTCTCCACGTGCGGCCACAAGAACAGCACCACGCCGCGCCGGTACGCGAGCAGGATGTCGCGTTCACGAAATGCCGTTATCGCCGCGCGCACGGGCGCATCGAGAACCGTCGGCACGGTCTCTCCGCGCGACGTCTCGATCTCGTAGCGATCTTCGAACGCAGCATCGTCGAGCAGCGGCGTGTGTCCGAAGAGCGCGCGCCACGAGCGCGAGAAACCCGAACGCGGTCTCACCTGCACTTCGACGTCGATCGCATCGAGCGCTCGGCCGACGACGCGCGTCTGCGTCCCTTTCGAAGACGCGAGATCGATGACCAGATCGATGCCGCCGCGTCGTGCGCGAACGAGCGGCCCACGCGAGCGAACACCCGTCGACGCTTCGAACTCGAACTCGCGCGCCGCCGCGTAGCGCTCCCACGCAGGGAATGGGATCGGGTGCGCGCTCACGCTGTTCGCCCGCGCCGACTCAGGCCTGTCCCGGCGGGTTCTCGACGAACCACTCCGCGATGGCGGGCAGTTCCGCTTCGAACGTGCCCGTCTTGAAGTTGAGAATGCCTGCCTTCACGTCGCCGCGATTCTCGAAGTCGTGCGTGACGCCGCCGGGGACGAGCACGAACGACCCTGTCGTCGCGTGGGTCCATTCGCTTCCGACGAGCAGGCTCATCGTTCCTTCGATCACGACGAAGATATCGTCCTCGGGGTGCGCGTGCGGCCCCGGCCCTTTGGTGTGCGGCTCGAGCCACCACTCGGAGATCGAGTACCCGCCGCCCGTCTCGTCGCCATCGGCCTTGAAGAGCGCGCTGATGCGTCCCATCGGATAGTTGCGCCCCTCGCCGGGTCGCAGCACGACTGGTTTGCGTGTCGTCATGGCGCGCAGGTTACCCGCCCGCATACGCGCCGCACCATGCCCGTGGTCGTCCGGCGCTGCGGTTGCGGAACGACCGGTGCTCGGACCGTTCACCGACGGCAACGCGCGACACACTCGCGAAGATCGCGCGCACCTTCGGCACGACACTCACGGTCCATCTCGCGAAATCCGCCGCCGGGCGCGCCGCAGACCGTGCGCAGGTACGACTGCTGTTCGAAGCGACACGCCGCTTCGCACGTTCCACCGGTGCCGTGTCCGGATACCTGCGGCGCCTCGGGAAACACCGGCGCGTTCGGGGCGGACTGCACGACGATCGTCGGAGGCAGCGGTGCCGACGTGATCACCACCGGCGCTCGCACCCCGACGGTTGACGACGACGGCGCGGCTGCGACCGGCGCGGATCCGCGCGATCGACACGCACCCAGCGCGAATGCACACGCGATCACGACGGTGACGTCTCGGTGCAGCATCGCCTCATCACATCACGCTCGGCCCGGTCGCGCACGGCGCTGACGATCTGGCCGATCGGGGGGCACCGAGATCGACTCGCCATTTCCCTCCCCGTTCACACTTGGGTTGCGTGATAATCGCGCGACGCGACGGACTTGGGGCCGTTGCCCGACCGGGGAGAATCGTGACGTTCCGCGCCAGGATCGCCATGCTGATGATCGCCGCCGCACTCGTGGCGCGCAGCGACACCGCACGCGCGGACGAGCGGAGCGACGCACGCCGGCACTTCCGCGCGGGGATGGAACTGATCGCGCAGCGGCACTTCCCCGAAGGCATCCGCGAACTCGAAGCCGCGTACGCGATCCTTCCGCACCCGAACGTCCTCTACAACATTGCGCGCGCCTACAACGACGCCGGCGATACCGATCACGCGCTCGACTACCTCCGTCGCTACCTCACGCACGACGTGAACGACCGCGCCGAGGTCGAAACGATCGTCGCGCGTCTCGAAGCACGCGTTCGTGCGCGCGGCGGGAGCGCGGCGGCGGCTGGATCCACGACGGCTGCGACGTCGACGAGCGGCAACGGCACGACCACCACGACCAGCACCACGGCGGGCGGCACGGGCACATCCATCAGCCTTCCGGTCGGAACCAACGGCACGCCATCGGACTACCGCGCGATGGCGCGCGCGCTTCTCCAGGTCGCGGATTCGATCCAGGGCTCGCAGACCACCATCACCACGACGACGGGCGCGACGGCTTCCGCGGCCCCGGCTTCTTCCTCTGCGTCACCCGGCCCGTCGAGCGCGCCGCCCACTGCCGTCGTCGCGAATGCACCACCCGCGTCGAGCGCGCCATCCGCAGCGCCGAGCACACCCGGCGAAACGATCGCTGGCGGTGCCGGCGGCGAAGAGACGTACGAAGAGCAGGTCGTCACGGCATCGCGCACTGCACAGTCGCCGCTCGACGCGCCGAACGCGACCGGTGTGATCACCGCGCAGGACATCCGCCTCTCGGGGCTCACGAACGTCGCGCAACTGCTCCGCCGCATCGTCGGCGTCGACGTGATGGAACTCGACGGCTCGGACATTCAGGTCTCCGCGCGCGGCTTCAATCAACGCTTCTCGAACAAGATGCTCGTCCTGGTCGATGGACGCAGCGTGTACCTCGACTTCATGGGCGTGACGTTGTGGCCCAACGTCCCCGTGAGCATCGAGGACATCGAACGCATCGAAGTCATCCGCGGCCCCGGCTCCGCGCTCTACGGTGCCGATGCATTCACCGGCGTGGTGAACATCATCACGCGCACCCCGGGCGAAGACCGCACGCTGGTGTCGCTCGGCGGCGGCAACGGGCAATACCTTCGCGGCGCGTTCTTCACCTCGGGGCGACAGGGCCCGGTCGCGTATCGCGCCAGCGCCAGCTACGAACGGCAATCCACGTTCGGCGTGCCGGTGGCCGCCAACGATCGGGTCTATCAACTCACGGCGCCCGATCACGAGATCGGCTTCATGGCCCCGCGCGTGAATCTCGATGCGCGCATCCGACTCGCGCGCAACGTCACGCTGCGCGGCGGCGTCGGCATCTCGTCGACGCAGGCGTGGTTCCAGGCCATCGGACCACTGCGACGTTACTGGGGTCAGTTGCTCTTCGTGCAGCCGTACCTGCAAGTCGACGCGGGCGGCTTCACGGGACGCGTCTTCTACAACCGCTTCCACGCCGACGCGGCGCCGCTGCTGCTCGAGACCGGTCGCAATCTCCCGCTCGCCAACGTCGAACAAGACGTCGTCGACGTCGATCTGCAGTACTCGCTCCGCACCCGCATCGGCGCGTTCCAGAACACGCTGCAGATCGGTCTCGGCGGTCGCTACAAGC
>CBIHQZ010000740.1:0-4195 GCA_966212315.1 uncultured Myxococcales bacterium | reverse complement strand
GACCGGAATGTCGCGATCGTGGAAGCCCTGCACGAACGCATACGTGTCGTCGGTGGTGCTGATGTCCTTCGAGATCCACGGCTCGAACGCCCAGCGCGGCGTGTGCGGCGGACGCACCGGCAAGGGTGGTTCGCTGACGACGTCGGCCGTGCACGCGGGTGCATCCGTCGGTATCACGTCGCTCGCAGCGTCGCTCGCTGCGTCGGTCGCCGCGTCGGCATCGAGCGTTTCGGATCCGTGCGTGCAACCAGCGATCGTGGTGAGTGCGAGAAGAAATCGTGCGCCGCGCATCGTGCGCGCGAGTCTACGCCGGTCGCCGCGTCACTTGTCGTAGTGCTTCGCGACCGCGGTGCGAAAGGCATCGGGTCCGTCATTGTGGATCGGCGTCCCGTGCGCGGGGAGATAGTGGCGGAAGTTCAGTGCGGCGATTCGATCCAGATCGGTGCGCACACCGGGGCCCATCTCCCGCGCCCAGATCGGGCCCACACAGCGCGGTCCGAATCCCATCATGGCAAGGAAGATCTTCGCGGTGAACGAGCAGCCATCGAACGTGGTCCAGTTCTGCAGCACATCGCAGCCGACCATCACGCCGCCGTCGTGATCGAGGATCACCACCGCTTCGTCGGCCTTGCCGCTCTCGCATACGTAGACGCTCGCACCGTCGATGGGGCAGTCGCCTGCGTGAAGGGTCTTCGTATTGCCGACGTGAGGCGCGTGCTTGATGCGCGACGACGCCCACACCGGCACGTTGTAGCGTTCGGCGTAGTAGGGATCGTCGGCGCCGTGGAAATGGCCGAGGCGGACCACGTGCGCGACCTTGCCGAGCCGATCGAGTTGCGCTTCGCCTTCGGGCGTGAGGCGCACGGAGTTCAGCACGACGAGTTCGCTGCCGCGTCGCACGACGACCATGTTGCGGGTGATGCGCGCGATGGGACCGGGGCTGAACGCGCCGGTCACGAAGAACACGTTCGGGAAGACTTCTTCGATCGGGCCGTGCGGTTTCGGTGCGGGATGGGCGGGCATGGGGGATTTCTATCACGCGACGCGTGGGTGCCGCCGCCGTCGTCGCCATGGTGCGGACCGAGCAGCGCACCGGGGACTCTTCATCGCCCCGATGCACCGCCCGCAGCCACTCACCTCACGGGATCGCGGTCCACGTCGCCGCGGGGCTCGGCGGCCCGTGGCAGATCGGCAGCCCGGGCATCTCGTCGACCGCGGTCATCGTCGCAATCGCACCCGCGGGAGTGCCTTCCTGGAACCGCAGGATGCCCCAACGATCATTGAGCACGAAGGGCGCGATCGGCCCGCTCAGCTGGATCGTCCAGCGATGCCAGCACTCGTGACCACCCGGGCACGCGCCCGTCGTGCTCATGTCGAGCGAGTCGGTCGCGAACGAAGAGACCGAGAGTTCGGTGTGCTGGCGCTCGAAGTGATAGACGGAGCCGATCGCGTACTCGTGCAGCGGGACATCGATCGAGCCTGATCCGAACCTGACGTTGAGTGAGTCCTCGAGACCGCCGTGCAAGAACGACGGACGAGTGGCCGGCGCGAGTTCGAGGTCTGCCGGAATGGGCATCGACGTGATCGTGAGCGTGGTCGCTCCACCGGCGGGAATCGTTCCGCTCGAGGGCGCGACGGCCATGCGTGAATCCGCGCCCCAGAAGAGCGACGTGGTGAACGGCACGGGCACCGTCGTCGGATTGCGCAGTTCGACCGTGCGCGACGTCGGCGCCGGACCATTGCACGCGACGCCGCCGAAGTTCACCGACGTAGGCACTGGATAGAGTTGCGCGTCGACCGCGGTCACCGCGAGATGAGTGGGGATCGGCGCGAACGGCGCGCAGAGCGGGAGTGCCGTGGGAACGCTCAGCGTCCAGTCTTCGGCGAACCGGCCAGCGGTCGTCGGATAGACGGTTGCGAGCATGTCGGTGTCCGGGGCGAGCACCGTGTTCGCCGAGAAGCGACTCGACGCACCGCCCGTGCTCGCGATCGTCAGTGTTGCAGTGGCATTGCCGGTGTTGCGGACGCCGATACGTCGCTCCGCGTCGCTACCGACACGAACACTCCCGAAGTCGAGGCCGGTCGTCGGATAGCTCAATTGTGCGCCGTAGACCTGATCCCGCAGCGCGACGCGGTGGATCGCATCGCCGACGATGTCGGTGCCGACGACCAGTGCTCCTCCGCGCAGCTGGCCCGGCGTGCCATCGATGATCGCGCGCGCAGAAACCTGGAGCGGGATTGTTGCTCCGGGCGCGATGCTGCCGCTTGTCGGCGTGACCGCGAAGGGTCCTTCGGTGCTCGCTGTGAACATGAAGGGCGCGGTGCCTTCGTTCGACATCAGTACGATTCGCGCGGGCGGCGGCGCTTGACGACACGGATTGCGGCCGAAGTCGATCGCACTCGCCGAGAGCCATACGGTGCCGTTGATGCCGGTTACACGCGCCGCGTGCCGAGCAGGAGCAGGCGCGCACAGCGGCGTGGAGCCGACGATCGCGACGTCGAAGTTCGTGGTGTTGTCACCAGCGTTGCGCGCGAAGCCATTGAGCGTCGCGTACACAGGGGAACCGTCTGCTGGCAGCGTGAGCAGATCGCGCGACCAGTAGAAGTCGGTGCCGACGGAGAGCCGCACGTCGACCGGGGCCGAGCCGGTGTTGGTGAAGGCGATCGTGCGACTCGCGCTGGTGCCGGTCGGAATGGAACCGAGATCCAGCGTGCTCGAGGGGACTTCGACGCGGACGATCGCGCCTGACGGCTGCAGATGAATCGGGAGCACATGGCCCGTGTCCGACGGTGCATCCGAGGTGACGACGAGGGTGTCCGTCATCGCGCCGGTACCGGGCGGCATCGCTGGAATCGCAGGCGCATGCACGACGAGCGAGACGGATTCACCCGCAGCGATCGTGGTGTTCACCGTGTCACTCGGCGTCGCGCTGCCGATCGAGAGCGTGAACGGCGACGACGGAATCGCGAGGCGAGCATGAACGCTCACAGTCGAAGGCGTCGGGTTCGTGAGCACGACCGTTCGGTCCGACGCACTCGAGCCGCACTCGGCATTGCCGAACTCGACCGCGTCACGATCGAGCAACAGTTCACCACGCGAAGACCGCGCATCGACGACGACGGGCGGCGGCGCGATCTGGCAGAGACCGGTGACGGGCATCTGCGGAAAGACGGCCGAGCGGAAGGCCTGCGTCGCAGTGGTCGCGCTGTACGAAACGGTCGCGGCGATGCTGCCGTGCGCGGGGACGACCGTCGCCTCGCTCGGCGCAACGGGGACCTCGCCGAGCGACGAGACGAGTTGCACCGTGACGGGATCCGACCCGCTGTTCGAGAGCGTGAGCGAAGCCGTCGCGGTGGTTCCGACAGCGGCCGCGAGGTTCACGCTCGATCGATCCCACGCGAGCAGTGCGCCGCGCGCGCCTTGCGTGAGGTTCACGACGTGCGGCGTGTCGCCGGGCACATCGGTGCTGATCACGACGACGTCGCCGAAGTCACCAGGGAGTGCGGGTACGAGATTGGGAATCGACGCCGGTGTGACGGTGAGCGTGTACGGCGCGCCGGGCGAAACAGTGCCGCCGGTGGCCGAGAGTCGATAGCGCGCACTGCTTCCGAGCGTCGCGGTGAATGCAGCGGGTGCGGTTCCCGAGTTCGTCATTGTGATCGTGCGAGGCGATGCCGTGCCTCGGCAGAGCGTGAGTCCGAAGTCGATGTCACCCGAGACCGCGATGTTCCCGGTGATCGCATTGCCGCGGAAATTCCGGGTGGCGACGTTGCTGTAACAGATCGGTCCCGTGACGGATGAAGCCAGCATCCCGATCGCCGTACCACCATGCGTCGGCGCGAATCGCGCGCTGTCATCGCGCGTCGCGTGTGCGGCGAGGGTGTACGTGCCGGGCGCAGCGGGAGAGGCGAATTGCGAATCGCCGAACGCGCCGAGGGTCAGGGTCGCATCGCGATCGCCGACGTTGCTCGTCGAGAATCCGAGCGTCGCATTCGAGCCCACGCGCACGTCGCCGAAGTTCGAATCGAAGGTATCGACGACCACGATCGCTCCGTGTGGCGTGATCTCGACGGGCACATCGCCACCGCCGAACCCTTCGTCGACCGTTACGTGGAACACCGCGTTTCGCGTCACGAGCGGCGTCGCATCCAGCATCCAGCGGACGGGCGCGACGTGGATGGTCGCCGTCGCACC
>CBIHQZ010000739.1:0-4198 GCA_966212315.1 uncultured Myxococcales bacterium | reverse complement strand
GATCACGCGAGCGGGGGTTCCGTGCAGTTACTACTCGCTCAGCCCGGGGAACTTGCGGCTTTCTTGGTGTGCGCGGCGTGGCTCTCCCACCATTCGCGCCATGTCTCGCACCATTCGCGCGCCGCTCGTCACCGCGGCCCTCGTGCTCGGCTCGGCCGCGAGCGCGCAGGCCGATCAGATCGTAGTCGTCTCGCCGAACGCCGTGCGCTTCGAAGCAGGTCGCGCGGATGCACCACCCGCTGGCGTCACGTTCACACCGGGCTCGCAGCTCGCCGTGATGGCGCCGCCGCCGGGCTCGTCGGTGACCTTCACGGCCGGCGCACGCATCGAACCGAGCGAGTCCGTGTCGCCCGCGAACGCGGCACCCGTCGATGCGCCCGCACGCGTTGCGATCGAAGTGCCGATTGTCGCGTCGCGCGTCGCCGAACCCGTTCGACCGGCGAACGAACCGATCACGCCGACGGCCCTCAGCGAGCCCGCGCCCAGCCGCGCGACTGCTCCGACCGTCGAGCCCGTCGTCGAGCGCATCGAGCCTGCGCCCTCGGCGCGCGCACACGCCACGCGCACCACAGCGACCGCCGCGACGCGTGAACCCCCGCAGTCCGCGAGCTGTCATCTCGCTTCGCCCGTCGAGTACGTCGCGCTCGAGGGCAATGGCCTGCGCGGCGCGCACCTCGCGATGGCTGTTCATGGCGATCGTGTCGCGGCGATGGTCGCGATGACACGTCCCGCACCCGCGCGCAGTGTTCACGAAGGACTCGTGTTCCCCGAGTCGCGTCTCGTGTCGTGGCGCGGAACGGGCGCGCCGGTCGTGACGCGATCGCTCGGCATCGAGCCCGACGCGGAGATCGCGTTCACCGACGGCGAGCGGATCACAGTCGTCGGGTACGAACGACTCGATCAGGCTGCGCGCGACGCGCATCGCGAAGCTTCGGTGATCGTCGCTACCGTCGATGCCACCGGTCGCGTGATCACGCCATCGCGCGCGATCGACGGGAGCGCGGGGCTGCATATCGATTCGTCACTCGTCGCAAACGGTTCGGGAAGCGCGATCGTGCTGGGTCGAACGCTCAACGCGGCCGACGGAAGCATCACCGCCGTGCGCGAGTCGCTCGTTGCCATCGATCGCGACGGCACCGTGTCGCACGAGCCGGTGGTCGTGACCGATGAACAAGGCGACGACACGCTGTCGCGCCATCGAGTCGGACTCGCGGCGTCGCCCGAGGGATTGCGGGTCACGTGGACCGTGGCGAGCGGGTCGCACGCGGGTGTGTGGACGCGAACGTTCGATGGCGCTGCCCTCGGCGCAGCACGTCGCGTTCACGATCGCGCGGCGTGGGGCAGCGACGTCAGCGGCGATGGCCTCGGCGCGCTGTTCCGCAGCGGCGGCGAAGGCGGCACACCCGTGAGCCTGTTCTATCGTGCGTTCGAAGGACACAGCCGTGCGGTCGCACTCGGCGCCGGATGGGATCCGACCGTTGCGATGGTGAACGGATGGTGGCTGGTCGCGGGCGTGTCACTGCGCGGCAATGACGGCACACCCGTCGACGCGATCGTCGCAGCGGCCCGTGCGGGCGAACCATTGCGCGCGGTCGCGATTCCCGAAGCGGGCGAGAGCACCCTCGCGGAAGCGGTCGACGTTCGCATGGTCACCACCACGAACGGCGTGGCACTCGGCTGGATCGAAGAAAGCACGAGCGCATCACGTCCACGCCGCCTCGGACTCGCGCGCGTCGTCTGTCCCTGAACAAGGGAGTGACCGGACCCGTGTCATGGTGAGCGTGTCGAACCACGAACAGCGCGACACATCGACGGATCGGCACCGAGTCGGAACTTGCGGCATGATTCGCACACCAATGATTCGAGCGCGTCGGCGGTCCCATCGCCGTACGCGCGACGCGTGAAAGATTCCCCACCTCTCGCGCGTTGCAGGAATCGACGCTGCGTCCGCCCGCCGACGACATGACCAAACGAACCGCCTGGCTCCTGCGCATTCTCGCGACCTTCCTCGCTTCGGCGGCGATCGGCTGGATTCTCTACCGCAAGCTCGGATGGCACCCGGCGCCTCCGCGATTTCACATCGCGCACTGGCCCGTCGTAGGGCGTCGCTTCGGCGATCGCGTGGTGGAGCTGCTGTGGCCCCGCGCGCTCTGGGGTTTCGTCGTCCTGCCGCTCTTCGGGCTCGTGGTGGGCGGTTCGCTCGCCGATCTCCCGTGGGCGCAGCGCTGGCTCGGTGTGTTCATTCGTTCTCTCCTCGCGGCCAGTGTGATCGTCGCGCTCGCGCGTCCATCGACGACCACGACCTCGAGCAGAGTCGCGACCGTGTTCGTGGTGGACGTGTCCGAGAGCGTTCCCGACGAGGCCATCGGTGACTTCCACGACGTCGTCGAATCCGCGGTGCGCGGGCGCGGCGAGAACGCGGTGCGGATGGTGTCGTTCGCGCGTCGTCCACGCGTGGTGAACGTCCCCGAATCGCTCGCGAGCGGCGAGCATCTCGCGGCGATCGAGCGGCACGATCCGGCGGGTCAGCCGCACTCGGGCGCGGGGGCGGGCAGCGATCTGGCCGCGGCGTTGTCACTCGCCTACGGGCTGTTTCCGCCCGGGTATCTGCGTCGCATCGTGGTGCTGAGCGATGGCGTGCAGACCGATGGCGACGCACTCGCGGAGACGCAACGGGCGCAGCGATTCGGTGTGCGCATCTCGACGATTCCGTCGCGTCGTGGCGCGCCGCCCGAGATCGCGGTGCGCGAACTGCGACTCCCCGAACGCATTCGCGTGAACGAACCTTTCGACGTGCGCGCGACCGTGTTCGCGAGTCGCCCCGCTCACGCGTCGATGACGTTGATGCAGGGCGAAGCGGTGAACGGTCTCGACGGATCGCATGAGGTCGACTTGCAGCGAGGCGACAACGAAGTGCGCTTTCGCTCGGTGGTGCGCGTCGCGGGAGACGTCACTTACGCGTTGAACGTGAACCCCGGCGCGTCGCCCGATCGCTTCCGCGAGAACAACCGCTACGTCACGACCGCGATGGTGCCGGGACGCCCGGCGGTGCTCTACGTCGAAGGCGATCCGGGTCGCGCGCAGTTCTTCCACGACGCACTCGCGGGCGGCGATTTCGAGGTCGAAGTCCGCGGCCCGCGCGAGTTCCCTCACTCGCTGATTCGATTTCGTGGTCCTCTCGGATGTCGCCGCGGAGAACGTGTCGCTCGGTTCGCAACAAGCACTCTCGCGCTACGTTCGCGACCTCGGCGGCGGCTTCATGATGGCAGGCGGGCCGCGCTCTTTCGCGCTCGGTGGATGGCAAGGCACCGAAATCGAGCGAATCCTCCCGGTGCGAATGGAAGGCGAACGCCGCCGCGATCAGCCATCGCTCGCACTCTCGCTGGTGATCGACCGTTCCGGCTCGATGCAAGGAATGCCGCTCGATCTCGCCAAGCGAGCGGCCCTCGCGACCGCGCAGTTTCTCGGTCCCGACGACTTCGTCGAAGTGATCGGGTTCGACAGTGAACCGCAGGCCGTCGTCGCGATGCAGTCCGCACGCAATCGTGTGCGCATCGCCAACGACATCTCGCGCATGCGTCCCGGCGGCGGCACCGCCATCTTTCCCGCGCTCGATGCGGCCTACCGCGATCTGCAGGTCACGCGCGCGGTGACCAAACACGTGATCCTCCTGACCGATGGACAAGCGCCGTCGGAAGGGATCCACGAACTGGTGCTCTCGATGGTCGCCGACGGCATCACGGTGAGCACCGTGGGGCTCGGCACGCAGACCGACCGCAGCCTTCTCGAGAACATCGGTCGCGTGTGGGGCGGGGGCCGCGCGTACTTCACTGCCGACCCGAACAACCTGCCGCAGTTGTTCTTGCGCGAGACGCAGACCGTCGCGCGCAACAGCGTGGTCGAAGATCCGGTGCAGCCGCGGGTCGTCACGAATGCTGGTTTTCTCCGAGGAATCGACCCGAATTCGATGCCGCTGCTCATGGCCTACGTGAGCACGCGAATGAAGGCCGACCCCGCGCAGGAGATTCTCGAGACCGATTCGGAACAGCCCGAACCGTTGCTCGCGCGCTGGCGTGTGGGACTTGGCTGGTCGCTCGCGTGGACGAGCGATCTCAAGAACCGCTGGGCGTTCGAGTGGATCCGCTGGGGTCACTGGCGCGAGTTCTGGACGCAGCTGGTGCGCGAACACATGCGACAG
>CBIHQZ010000738.1:0-4198 GCA_966212315.1 uncultured Myxococcales bacterium | reverse complement strand
CAGGCGCAAGCCGGCTTCGACGCGGGTGATCGCACGAACTATGTCGCGATCCCGGGTTCGCGCATGGCAGGCATCGCTCGGAACCTCTGCATGAACTCCAACGTCTCGATGCCCGGCATCTGGCGCTTCCAGATCCGTGGCGGCACGGTGATGTGCCCGAACGCCGGCGCCGCATGCAACACCGGGATGCCAGGCATCTGCGGTGAAGGGCGTCAGCAGTGCGTCGGCAGCGGCACCCAGTGTGTCGGCACGACCACCGCGCAACCGAGCGCATGCAACGGACTCGACAACGACTGCGACGGCACCGTCGACACGGGCCCGTGCCCTGCCGGTCAGGTGTGCGACGGCGCGCAGTGCCGCGATCGCTGCGTCGAAGGCGGCTGCAACCCGGGTCAGTCCTGCAACGCCGCGGGCCTCTGCATCGACGACGCATGCGCGAGCGTGAACTGCCCGGCCGGTCAGCGCTGCGTCGGCGGATCATGCGTGGGCGCTTGTGACGGCGTGACGTGCCCGCTCGGGCAGGTGTGCCGCAACGGCGGCTGCGTCGATCCGTGCAACGGACTCACCTGCGATGCGCAGCAGGTGTGCGAAGACGGGGCGTGTGTCGCGCGTTGCCCGTGCCGAGCCTGCACCGCCGGCCACACGTGCGCGATGGACGGACATTGCGTCGAGTCGGGTTGCGAGACGATGTCTTGCGGCGCGGGTCAAGTGTGCCGTGGCGGCGCGTGCATGGACGCATGCACCGGCGCGGTGTGTCCGGCGGGGCAGATCTGCCAGGCGGGCGCTTGCATCATGGACCCGAACGCTGTCGATGCCGGCACCGGCGATGACTCGAGCGTGCCGGTCGGTGATGTCGTGATCGGGCAGAACGATGCAGGCGCCGACCTCGATGGATCGTCGATGACGGGCGGCGATGCGCGTGCCGATGCGCGCCGCGGCGATGGCGGAACGGGGACGCAAGATGCGACCTGCGCGTGCCGCACGGTGGGAGGCTCGTCGAGTCGAGTGCCTTCGCGTGGTGTGTTCGCGATGTTGGCGATCGCCGGTGCGATGGTCGTGCGTCGTCGCCGTCGCGATCGCCAGAGCTGACCGCTCTGCGACTGCGCCCCCTCTCTCCCGTTGCGATCGTGACGTGAGAGAGGAGCGCGACTCGCCTTCAGCGAGTCATCCGTTCTTCGCGTTCAACTGCATTCCCCGCTCGCCAGTCCCCGAATCCACAGCCTTGTGCAGCACGAGCTTCTTGCCGGCCTCGTGCCCACGCGCGTGCGCCTCGGCATCATGTCGACCGCGTGACGCGCGCCGTACGACGTGCGGATTGCGCTGACGGAAGTACGCATCGAGCGCGGGATCACCGACCCACACGAGACCGTCTTCCTGTTCGCGGCGCGACTCGAGTCGCAGCTTCTCGTCGAATCCACCCAACACGCCGCGCAAGAACGAGCGTCGCGCGCTGAGCCCGCCTCTCGCACTCGCACCGCGCTTGTTCGCAGCCCATAGCCCCTCGGCGGTGTGCACAAGAAACGAGTAGACGTACTCGGCGAACTCCACGTTGGCGGGCGATCCACACACTTCGAGCACGCGACCGCGCGTCGCAGTGCGTGCGTCCCACGCGCTGATCCAGATCGCCTGCACGAAGAAGTGCTCTTCGAGAATGCAACCCGCCAGCGTCCGATGGATCTCCACGCGCTTCACGGGACGACCGAGCTGACGCCACACGAAGCCACTCGCCTGCTCACGCTCGGCGCGTTCGATGTTGTGCTTCAGCATCAGCCGCCGCGCCGCGTTCATCGCAGATTGCGCTTCGTGCGGATTGGGACTGGTCGCGAGGGCGAGCAGCTTCGAGATCTTCTCGAGAATCGCGCTGCGTGCAGCATCGGCCGGCATCTCGGGGATCCCGCGCGTGCGAGCGTCGATCCCCGCGCGACGGCAGACCTCGGCGAACAACTCTCCGTGCGGCCGTGAGTCGTTCGCGCCCAGATACTCGTCCACGTACTGATGCGCCATCTCGTGGAGCAACACTTCGACGACGGCACCCCACGGCTGCTCGAAGACCAGAGAACGCGCGATGTCGATGCAGCGCCCCTCGCTCGTCCAACGCCCGAGGAGCGCCGCGCTCTCGATCAAGCGGAACTGCGGACGGCGCAGAACGTTTCGGAAGCGGTTCCAGTTCAGGTTGTCGAACTCGCGCGCGATCTCTTGCAACGCGATGCGTTCGACTTCGATTCGCAACTGCTCTTCGGCCGTGTTCGCGCCCATTGATCGTGTCGTCGACGCTAGCCAGCACGGCATCGGCGCGCACGAACAATTCGATGAGAGTGCATCTTCCCCGCACACATCTCGGCACTGTTCTCGCACTGCTCTCGGTACCCCAAGGCTGCGTCGTGCCGGTGCGCGTTTTTATCGCGCGTGGACGTCCGTGTGCACGCGCGCGGCAGAAAGGTATTGCCATGCGATTCCAGTCCAGCTCGAGCTTGTTCGCCTCCGTGGCCCTGTCGTGTGCCGTCTCGATGGCCGCCGCGCCTTCGCTCGCGGAGCGCGCTGAAACCGTGAAGACCGCGTCGCAGATCGGCCGCTATCGTTCGTTCGCGATCGGTTCGTCGAACATCAATGCACGCGGCGGCGGTCCGTCGGAGGGCTCGCAGCACCGTGACACCTACGTGCACGAGCGCTTCTCGCGAGACCTCGTCGACGGATGCGAGTACCGCGCCGACGTTCGCGGAACGATCCAGCCGAGTGCCGCATCGAACGTTGAAGCGAATCTCGTCGTCCGGGCCGACCTTCATTGCCCGAACGTTTCGAGTGTTCGCGCACCGGTTCAACGCCTCACCGTGCGAAACGTGAGCGCCGATCGCCTCGCTCAGCGCGTCGCCGCGGGTGCAAAGGTGATGGCATCGCGGGACGGGCGTGCATGCGCTTACGAACCCGATTTCGTGTTCCGGGACGGCACGCTGGTGAACACCGACGTGAGCGTGCGCTGCAATCGGCGTTGACCTCCAGGCGCCATAACTCTTTGCAGGAATTTTGCGCGCCGATTCGAGATTGATGTAACGGCGATCCCATGGGTCGCCCTCGCATCGGTGCACAGTTCGGTCGGCACTTTCGTCCCGAAGGTCACTTCGATCGATCGGCCGCGCACAAACCGATCCTGGTTCTCGAAGACGTGGTGAAGGTGTACCGCGCCGATGCGCCCGTGCTCCGTCACGTCGACCTGGTCATCGAGCGTGGCGAATTCGTGTTCGTCACGGGGCCCTCGGGGGCGGGGAAGAGCACCTTGCTCAAGCTGGTCTACCGAGCGGAAACCGTCGACGAAGGACGCGTCCTGTTCTGTGGTCGCGATGTCGCGCGGTTGACCGACGAGAGCGTGCCCGCGCTGCGACGAAACGTCGGCGTGGTGTTTCAAGACTTCAAACTCGTTCCGTACTGGAGCGTCTTCGAGAACATCGCGGTCGCACTCGAAGTCAGCGGTTTGCCCTCGCGGGTGATCCGTTCGCGCGTGTCGCAAGCGCTCGAACGCGTGGGGCTCGCGGGCCGCGGTGAAGATCCGGCGCGAGCGCTCTCGGGCGGCGAACAGCAGCGCGTCGCTGTTGCGCGCGCGATCGTGAACGAGCCGGCCATCGTGCTCGCCGACGAGCCGACCGGAAATCTCGACCCCGTGCTCGCGATCGACATCCTCGGCTTGTTCGAGGAAATCAACGAAGCCGGGACCACCGTGATCTTCGCAACGCACGATCGCTCGCTGCTCGAAGCGTCGCCGCATCGCCTGGTGGTGCTCGACGACGGACGGGCGATCGAAGCGCGCGCGGGCGTTCGCGACCTCGCGGCATCCATGCGCAGCGGCCGCGTGAATTCGATGTTGTCCGCATCGTGAATCGTCGGATGGGCGGGTTGGCAGGGTGAGGTGGATTCGATGTCGCTGATGGGACGGGCGCTCCGGGGCCTACGGGAACAGTTTCGAACGCAACTCGCGTCGGTCACCACCGTCGCGCTCGCACTCTTCTGCCTCGCAGGCGCAGTGCTCGCGCTCGAGAACGCCTCCGCGCTCGCGGCACGATGGGGCGCGCCCGTGCGGATGACGGTGTATCTCGCCGATGGCGCCTCCGCTGAGCAGATCGAAACGCTACGCGCGACGCTGGCCGAACTCTCCGAAGTGGCGGAAGCACGCTACGTCTCGCCGGGTGACGCGCGAACGGCGCTCGTG
>CBIHQZ010000737.1:0-4201 GCA_966212315.1 uncultured Myxococcales bacterium | reverse complement strand
CGCGTAACTCGTGCGCACTCGAACGCTCGATGCGAATGCCGCGCCCATTCGATCACGTTGCCTCGGCCGACGATGTTCTCGACAATGCCCATCACCTTGCACACGCCGATCGTCTGCTCTGGCCTCATCGCGCTCACGCTCGTCGCGTGCTCGCCTGCTCCGGCGACTCCAGACGTGACGACGACCAACGACGCATCCGCCGACCGCGCACTCGACGACCATTCAGTTGCGGATGTCGCAGCCGATACGACGAGCGACGTGACTGTGGAAGACGCGTCGCACGATGCGGCCGGCGACGCACCCACCACCGACGGATCATCGACCGGCTCTCCGTCCGGTGAATCGATGCCGGTCGGCGACATCCCGGGATGGCATCAGATCTTCGCGGACGACTTCACCACCGACGTACCGCTCGGACAGTTCCCGAGCGCAGTCGCTGCGCGATGGGGCGCGTACGACGACGGCTGGTCGGACACGAGCCATCATGGAACGTACATGCCGTCGCGCGTGATCAGCGTCGCGAACGGCGTGATGAACATGCACCTGCACACCGAAGGCGGCGCGCACATGGTGTCGGCTCCGTTTCCGCGACTTCCGGGCACGAGCAGCGGGCGGTTGTACGGACGCTACGTCGCGCGTTTTCGTGCGGACGCAGTGCACGGATACAAGACCGCGTGGCTCTTGTGGCCCGACAGCGAGACGTGGCCGCGTGATGGTGAGATCGACTATCCCGAAGGCGACCTCGACTCCACGATCGGCGCGTTCATGCACCGGATGAACGGCACATCGGGCGGCGATCAGGATGCGTACGACACGACCGAGACGTATCCGAGCTGGCACACCGCGACGATCGAATGGAGCGCGAGCGCGTGTCGCTTCATTCTCGACGGGCGTGTCATCGGCACGTCGACCGCGCGGATTCCGAGCACGCCGATGCACTGGGTGCTGCAGACCGAGACCATGCTCGACGGCACGATTCCGAGCGACAGCGCCGCGGGTGATGTTCAGATCGATTGGGTCGCGGTGTACGCACCGCAGTGATCGCGCGACGTAGCGAGTCGTCTCAGGGACAATTTTCGGTCGACGTTCCTGCCGCGGGAGGCGCCGGCGGATTCATCATCGACGGGGCGCTGAAGTCGAACAGATCGAAAAGTGCGCTCACGTTCGCATCGCGATCGGTGAGAGCCGGCAAGTTGTGGAGCGCTTCGATCAAGCGCGTGATCGAAGCCGTCTCCGCGCGCACGTGCGATGCGTAGTGCGGACGCGCCCACGGCGAGATCACCGCGAGCGGAACGCGGACGCCGAGCCGGTTGAAGTCCGTGTTGGCGAGCGTTCCATCGGGGCGGCAACCGGTCGGCGGCGGCACGTGATCGAAGAAGCCACCGCCTTCGTCGTACGACAGCACCAGCGCACTCGTGCCCCACAACGGACTCGCGACGAGCGCTTGATACAGACGACGCGTGAAGCGCTCGGCCGGAAGCACGCTGTTCGGCGGATGCTCGCTGGGGCCGTCGATGAATGCGATCGGCGGAAGGGATCCGTCGGCTAGATCCGACATGAGACGCGCTTCGTCGAACACGCCCGCGTGACTGTTGCCGTTGCCCCAGCCGATGCAGTCCTGTCGCGACGAGCCTGCGTGGTACACGCGCCACCGCACGTTCGCGTTGTCGAGCGCATCGAAGATCGTGCGGACCGAGATCGTGCGATCGCCCGTGTTCTTCACGCCATCGGAGGTCGCCGCGTAGAGGTAGTCGCGATTGGGCCACGTCGGTCCGAGCACCGACGCGAAGAACCGATCGGACAACGCGTAGGTCCGATACACCCACGTGAGAAAGGGCAGATCGGTCTGGTCGTAGTAGCGAAGGGCACGCTGCCCGCTGGCCGACGCGGAATCCGCGACGTTGAAGAACTGGTTCATCGCGCCGGCGTTGTAGGCCTGATGCATCGGCGTCCATCCGTGCGGGACATCGGGACCGATGCACATCGTGTTCGCGTGCAGCGGAACGACCGCGGCGCCCCCGCCGGAACGCGGGTTCGAGTAGCCCGCCGGCGTTCCATCGACGTCGGTGCGACCCATCGCAGGCAATCGACCGAGGTAGTGATCGAACGAGCGGTTCTCGCCGACGTACACGATCAGATGCCGAAGCGGGATGGCAGCGCGATCAGCAGCGGTGAGTCCGAGGGTCGCACCGACGCGATCGCCAGCGTGGAAGTCGCATGCGAATCGTTGCCGCTCGAGCGCGCGAGGATCGACGGCATCGCCGGGTGGGGCGTCGGTCGCGTCCGAGCCGGCCGGGGCGTCGTCTGCATCGAGGTCCGTTTGCGCGTCGCTCGCGTCCATCGTGTCGACGTCATCACCGCCGGTGTCGATCGGGCTCACGACATCGTCGGACGCGCTGTCGCTCGCGACGACCGCATCGGACGCGGTGTCGGGGGACGCATCACGACTCGTGACGGGAGCCGCACACGCGGCGGCGACGAAGCTGATCGAAGTGAAGGTGAGGAGCGAACAACGCATCCGTCAGATGTGCCGCCGGATACGGGAAGGCGTCAACTGCGGGCTCGCCGAAGGTTCGAAGACCGATTGCGCGAGAGCCGCACTCGAGGCGTCAGCGAACGCAGCGACGCCCGTCCCACACGCGCCCTGGAGGGCACGGTTCGCACGTGTCGCGGAAGCGGTGATACACGGGCGTCGGCTGCTGGCACACGCAGGTGCGTCCATCCCACGCGGCACCCGCGCGACACATCGGCTGCGTGGCAACGACGGGCGCTGCATTCACGGGCGCGTAGTACGTGCCCGGTGCCTGCGCGACCGGCGGGCGTGCGACGGGAACTGCCACCGCGATCGGAGGCTGCGCGACCGGCACCGCGACCGCGACCGGCGCCTGGCGCACGCAACGACGACCGTCCCACACCATGCCGTCACGACAGGCCCAGCACTCCCATCGCATCATGTGGAACTCGGGGTGATCGGGATTGCACGCGCACTGCGAACCGTCCCACGTCGAGTACTGCGGACACGCGATGCAACGACCCTGGCCACCGCTCCACATCGGCGCGTTCTGCGGGCACGAGCATCCCGAGCCGGTCCAGACCTGCCCGTCCGGACACTGCGACACGCACTGGCCTTGCTGTTGATTCCAGGTCGTTCCAGCGCCGCATCGCGCGATGCACTGGCCGCTCTGCGCGTCCCACAACGGCGTGGGTTCCACGCATCCGCACGAGCTGCCGTTCCACGCCGACCCTTGCGGACAGCCGACGCAACGCTGCGCCGCGTTATCCCAGTTCGGCGCGTTGGGCGGACACGCGCATGTGCCGCTCTGCGGATTGAAAACAGCGCCGCCCTGACATCCGTATCCCTGAGCGAATGCAGGCGATGCGATTCCGAGTGTGACGACGAATGCAGCGAGCGCTGCGCACAGCGTGGCGATGATGGCTCTGGACGACATGCGCCGTTGATTGCCCGAACGATTCGCGGCTCGCAAGCGGTCGAGCTGGAGATTCGACTCGCCGTTCGATCGAGGGAAGTTCTGAACGCCTCGCACGTAGCGCTCGCAGCAGGCAGTGCCTCAGCCGAGCAGTCGCGCGATCTGCTCGTTGGCGATCGACACTGCGCGCGTCGCGTCTTCGTCCGAGAAGCCGTCGTCGAGCCCCCATTCGCGCAGCACGACGCGTTCACCGTCGTGAAGCTTCGCGCGAAGTTCGGGCTCGCGCGGCAGTACCGCGAGTTCGGACCAGTCCCAGCCGAGACCTGCGATGACGTTCGGATGCGCGCCGACGTCGATTCGCGACCATTGGATGCCGAGGACGCGATGGACGACGTGTGCCCGCGTTCGCGTGACGACCAGTGCGCATCGCGCCGTGAACGCGCACACGAATACAGCCGCGACGGTGCCGAGGAACCAACGGGTGCCGATCATCGCGAGTGCCGACGCGAGCACCATCGACGAGACGACCGCGGAGATGGCCGGACGGAAATCCCACGTCGACAATTCGAACGCGTCCAGCCCGACCAGGAGCTTGTAGCGCGACTGTCTCGTACGCTTCGGGTTCGCCGGCTTCGACGGCGTTCGATAGACCACTGCCGCACGCTCCGCCATGGGCAATAGGGGCGGTCGGCCGCGAGAGCAAGCGCCAGCGCGTGCACATTCTCGCGCGCGACCGATGTGCCATGCTCCGCCCACGCATCATGGAAAGCACG
>CBIHQZ010000736.1:0-4232 GCA_966212315.1 uncultured Myxococcales bacterium | reverse complement strand
CTCGAGCCGTGCGCGCGATGCGGGTGGAAGCGCGTCGAGCACGCGACGCAGTCCGGCGTCGCCGAAGCGCTCCTGGACGAACCGCACGCGCGACGTGATCGCGCTTCCCTTCACGTGCGACACGGCGAACAGACTACCGCACGACGCGCTCGCTGGCGCGCAGCGTTCAGACGGCCACGGCGGGCAGGTCGAACGTGACGGAGGTTTCTTCGCCGAGACGACTGTCGATACGAACGGTTCCGCCGAGCGATTCGACGATCTGCTTCACGACCAGCAGCCCGAGCCCGGTGCCGCGCCCCACGGGCTTTGTCGTGAAATACGGCTCGAAAGCCCGCGTGCGCTGTTCGTCGCTCAGCCCGCACCCGTTGTCGTGCACGACGACGACGACACGATCGCCCTCCTGGCGAAGCTGCACATCGATCCGGCCTTCGCGGGTCGTCACGTCGGCGATCGCGTCCGCGGCGTTGCCGAGAAGGTTGATGAGCACCTGCTCGAGCCGCCCGCGATTCGCGTTGACCAGCACGGGACGGGCGGGGCGATCGATGCGAACGGCGGTGTGCTTCAAGCGCCCGACCGAGCGGAGCATCGAGGCGACGTGATCCGCGATTTCGCCGAGATCCAGCGCGCCGATCGCTTCGCTGCCTGGGCGGCCGAGCGTGAGCAGATGCTTCGCGTGCGTGCGCAGGTGCTCGATCATGCGTGCGATCGCGTCGAGATCTTTCTCTTCGGGGAGGAGCCCGAGCGCGGCGCGGTCGCGGATGAACTTCGTGTAGCTCACCAGGACTGCGTTCACGTTGTTCAACTCGTGACCAACGGCGCTCGCGAGCGTACCCAGCGTCGCGAGCCGTTCGGCGCGGAGCCAGAGTGCGGTCCGTCGCTCGAGTTCGATCTCGAGTACTTCGCGCTGGCGATCGCGCATGTCGTGATAGGCCTTCACTTCGAGCAGGTTGCGAACGCGAACCAGCAGTTCGGCCTCGTCGATCGGCTTGCTCAGGAACTCGTCGGCGCCTGCCACCTTGCCACGCACGCGCGCATCGCGATCGCCGAGCGCGGTTACGAAAATGATGGGGAGAAACCGCTCGCCGAGGTCTGCACGAATCCGGCGGCACGTCTCGATGCCATCGAGTCCCGGCATCATCACGTCGAGCAGTACGAGATCGGCACGATGCTCGGAGACGATCCCGAGCGCTTCCTCACCCGACGCGGCGGTGAGCACCTCGTATCCCTCGGGAACCAGCAATGCGTCGAGCAGACGGCGATTGCGAAGCTCATCGTCGACGACGAGGATTCGCGGGCGCGCCGGTGGCGGTGTAGCTGCGGGCGGCGGGATCACGTTCGGTCCAGCGTTTACCACGCGTCGCGGTCGCCGGCGGAAAGTTTGATCGCACCTGACGAGCGTCCCGCGCGGACGGTCAGGGCGGCGCGACGCGGCGCAGACGAACCGTGAAGCGCGACCCCTCGCCCGGTTTGCTCTCGAGGCCGATCGTGCCGCCCAGCTGCGACACGAGCGCGTGGGTCAGCGCGAGCCCGATGCCGGTTCCGCTGCGTCGCGCGTCGGTATTCGCCTGTTCGAAGTAACGAAACAGCCGGCCCTGATCGCTCTCGGCGATGCCGATGCCGTTGTCTTCTACGGTCATCACGAGCGCGTGTTCGGTGATGTCCGCACGGAACGAAATCCTGCCGTTGGAAGGCGTGAACTTCACTGCATTGCCCAGGAGATTGACGAGGATCTGCACGAGCGCGTGCTGGTCGATCCACCCCTCGAGCCGCCCCGGCGTGATGTCGAGCACGAGCTGGTGCGACCGTGCCTGTGCCAGTGGCCGCACCATGCGAATCGCTTCGTCGATGCTCGGTCGCGCGTCCTGAAGGCTGGCGTCGATGGCCTGTCGTCCTTCCTCGATGCGACGAAGATCGAGCAGATCGTTGACCAGCTTGAGCATGTGCTCGCCGCTCTGGACGATGTCGTCGATGTATCCCCGCTGACGATCGTTGAGCGGACCGTACGTCTCGCGTTCGAGCACGCGGCCGAACCCGAGGATCGCAGTGAGCGGCGTGCGCAGTTCGTGGCTCATGTTGGCGAGGAACTGCGCTTTCGATCGCGCGAGACGCTCCGCCGTCTCCATCGCGGCGCGCAGCGCTTCCTCCGCGGTCTTGCGCTCGCTGATGTCGCGCACGATCGAGAGCAGAATGCGGCGGCTCACGTCGACGGTTCCCTTCGAGCTGACTTCGACCGGAAAAGTCGTGCCGTCGCGGCGACGATGACGCGTCTCGAACAACAGGCCGTACTCGTCGGCGCGATGCATCTGCGTCGCGACCTCGCCGAGCGTGTCCGGCGCGCGCAGATCGCGAATCGGCATGCCGAGCAATTGTTCGCGCGGGTAGCCGTATGCCTCCACCGCCGCGTCGTTCGCTTCCACGATGCGACCGTCGTGCGCGTCGACGAAGAGCATGATGTCGCGGGCGCGCTCGGAGAGAAGTTGATAGCGCTCGAGGCGCTGCAACGTGAGCTGGTGCTCGGTGTGATCGACCAATTGCACGATGAAGCCGGCGTGCGTGCCCTCTTCGTCGCAGAAGCGTGAGAGCGTCTCGCGCACGAAACGAAATCCGCCTGCCCCGTCGAGGTATGTTCGCTCGCGCTCGACGTGATCGCGATCGCCGAGGAGGTTCTGGATCGACGTGGTGTCGCGCCCCTCGGGGGCGACGTGATCGCCGTAGAGAGTGTCTTCGAGCGCCGATCCGCCAGAGCCCAGCAGACTGCGCGCCGCGCGGTTGACCCGCGTGATGCGCTCGTGCCGATCGAGCAGCAGGGTTGCGACCGGAGACATGTCGAACGCAGTCTCGTACGCCGTTCGACACGGGACCGCACCGTCGGCACTGCCGGTTCCCCCCACTCGCACGGGCATCGCGCGCGCACCGTATCACGCGGCGTCTGCGCTCGAACCACGAGTGCAGCGAGCCTGTCTTGAAACTGCGCACCGACCGGGCAATCCTCCCGGCCGGCCGCGATAGGCCATCAGGAGCACGACGTGATGAAGCAAAGAGTGTTGGGTCTCGCGGGAGTCATTCTGTTGGCGGCGAGCTGCACCGACGGCGGCGGGTTCAGTCTCGGTGGCGGGGGCGGCGGTGGTGGCGGTGGCAACGGTGGTGGTGGCGCCAGCGGCGGCGAAGGGCTCTCCAGCGCGTGCGCGAACGCGGACTACGGCGCGACCCAGGCCGCGATGAAGCTCGAGACCTTCCTCTCGTCGTCGGCCGTCTTCATCGCATCGGCCGCGGATCTCGATCGCTCGCTCCACGACGCGTGCAACCGCATGGCGAGCGATCTGCAGATCCCGCCGAACGAACTGCAACCGGCCTCGGCGGACGTGCCTGCGACGCGCGCCGCCTGTGCGCGAGTAGCGACGCAGATTCACGACGACGAAGCCGCGATTCGTGCGGGCGGCAGCACGCAACTGCAGGTCTCCGCGACGCCGCCGGCATGCAACGTCAGCGTCGATGCGTACGCGCAGTGCGCGGCGCAGTGCGATGCGCACATCACGCCCGGACAGGTTCCGCAGTGCGAAGGTGGCGAATTGCGTGGCTCGTGCAGCGCGCAGTGCACGGGTCGATGCGCGGTCGAAGTGAGCGGGCGATGCTCGGGTCGTTGCGAGGGAACGTGCTCGGCGAGCTGCACCGGCATCTGCCAGGGAACGTGCGAAGGCACTTGTTCGGCGCGCGCAGCCGACGGCAGCTGCAACGGCACTTGCCAGGGAACGTGTCGCGGATCGTGCTCGGCAGGATGCACCGGCAGCTGCCAGGGAACGTGCGAAGTGAGCGGTCAGGCGCAGTGCTCGGGTGAGTGCCGCGGGGGATGCAGCGTCGCGTACACCGAGCCGCGCTGCACCGGTCGGCTCGTTCCGCCGCAGGTCGACGCGGATTGCCGCGCGTCGTGCGAAGCCCGCGTGAGCGCACAGGCCACGTGCACGCCCGGCCAGGCGAGCGTCGTGGTGGCGAACAATCTCTCGCCCGAACTGCAGGCTCGCTCGACGCGTCTTCGCACAGCGTTGATGAACGGCCTCCCCGCGGTCGTCGCGGCGCACGAGAAGCTCGTTCGACTCCAGGCTGCCGGCAGCGCGATGGTGAACTCCGGCGCCGCGGTTCCGAGCGCGATCGGCGAACTCGGCGCCAGCGCGGCCGCGTGTGCACTCATGGCGACGTCGGCTCTGCCGCGCGCCACGCTCCAGGTGAGCGTTTCG
>CBIHQZ010000735.1:0-4233 GCA_966212315.1 uncultured Myxococcales bacterium | reverse complement strand
CCTCCCCGAACGACACTGCCCATTGCAAAAATCGCGAGTGTCGTCCGAAGAGGGGCATGCCATGAGCGGTCGCGTCGATCGACTCGCTGCGCCAGGCGAGTGCCCCACTTCGGCCGACAGCATCGCGCGCCCGCGGGTTTCGTGAGGCTATCGGCCGGGGAGGGGCGAGTGAACGCAGCGATTCAAGTGATGGGGGGGTCTACGTGGACCGATGGGACCCCACGTGATGGGGTTCTACGCGTCGAAACCCAACACCGTCAGCAACTCGTCGAACTCCTCGAGCACGAAGTCGGGCCGCGCATCGAGCAGCGACTTCACTTCGCCGAGCCCGTACGTCACCGCCGCCACGCGCATGCCGGCACGCTGCGCCGCGACGATGTCACGAAGCGTGTCGCCGACCATCAGCGCGCGTGCGGGGGCCACGCCGAGTCGATCGGTTACGTGCAGTAAGAGATCGGGCGCGGGTTTCGGTTTCATCGCGGTCGCCCCGGTGCCGGCGACGACTTCGAACACGCCGTGCAGTCCGAGTGCGTGGACCACGGACTCGGCGGTCGACGCGCGCTTCGTCGTCGCGACGGCCAGCTTCAAGCGCGGCTGCATCGATCGCAGCGTGTCGATCGTTTCGCGGACGCCGGGATAGAGCCGGGTTTCGTGCGACGGGGCGTGTTCGTAGTGATGCCGGTACGAGTCGATGAAGCGGGCCAGCTCGCGTTCGCTCCCGCCCGGAACGGCGGCGGCGAAGATCTCCTCGAGCGGCGATCCGTCGATCCATCGGTCGATTCCGTCGTTCGTCACGAGGCCGACTTCGCGAAACGCGAGATCGAGGGCCCGCCGGATGTCGGCCGCCGAGTCCGCGAGCGTTCCGTCAAGGTCGAAGAGAACTGCGTCGTACGTAGTGGCGGACGGCATCGCGGGCAGACCCTGCGACGATGAACGGAGCGCGTCAACGCGCTTGACACCGTGCGTACGCAAAGGCTGGATAAGTCCGCCGAGGAGACACGATGTTCACGCTGATCGTCACCGAAAAGGGCGGATCGCCCAAGCGGATGGATTTCGACAAGGACGAGATCACGATCGGGCGCGTGCCCGGTAACGACGTGATCCTTCCGAAGGGCAACGTTTCGAAGCGCCACACGCGTGTCGTTCGGCAAGACGGGCGGTTCTTCGTCGTCGATCTGAAGAGCACGAACGGCACGTATCTGAACGGCCGACGCATCACCACGCCGAGCGTGATTCGTCCGGGCGACAAGATCTACGTGGGTGACTTCGTCGTGATGGTCGAGGGCAGCGATGGCGCCGCGCCGGTGGCCAGCGAAGATCTCGACGGCGATGAGGGGACGACGAATCTGCGCGCAGAACAGGCGCAGGCCGCGATGCGCGACGTCGGACCGCCGTCGGTTCATCCCGAACCGAACCGCCCCGAAGTCTCGCAGGTCGAACCTCTGCCGCTCGACGAGGAGCCACCGGAGTCGTCGCCGCCGCCGCCGCGTCCGATGGCACCCGCGCAGCGTGCATCGCTCGCGACGCCGGGCGCTTCGTCGCCGCTCGGACCGCCGCCGATGTCGCCGTCGCGTCCGATGATGACGCAGCCACTCGGCAGCGCCTCGGCCGCCGCGATGAACGCCGGTGCAATGCAGCCCCCGCCATCGGGCGCGGGTGGTCCGAATCGACCGACGCAGCCGCCGCCGCGCGCGAATCCGCTGCGGGCGCCGTCGGTTCCTGGCCGCGCGCGCGCACCGCTTCCGGGTGCGCGACCGCCGGGCGGCATGGGTGCTCCGCCCATGAGCACGTCACCGGGACCGGGCGCGCAGCGACCGAGCGTTCCGCCGATGAGTCCGGCCGAAGGGCGTCGTCCGAGCAGCGGCTCGCTCCCGTCGTCGAACGCGATGCCCCCGTTGTCCGCGCAGATGCCGCCGCCCGTGGCGACACCCGTGTCGAACGAAACGATGGACGCGGAGCCCGAGTCCGACGAGCCGATCTCGACGGTGATGGGTGCTGGCAATGCCGGCTTCGCGCCGCCTGCGAGCCCTGCGTTTCCGGCCGACGCGCAGTCCGAGCCGCCGCCAGCGATGTCCGCGACGTCCACTGCAATCGCGAGTTCGCCACCCGTCATGGCGCCCGTGATGGCGGCCCCGCCGCCGCTTGCGCCCGCGATGGCTGTCGCTGCACCCGCTGCTGCGCCGAGCCCGCCCGTTCCGCCGGCGTCGAGTGCGCCGGCCAGTGTCCAGAATGCCGCGACGCTGAACATCGCACCGAGCGTCGTCGACGCGGTGATCCAGGCGCATCGCGCGGCGACTCCGAGCGCTGCGGGCGAGCCCGTGCCGGTCGGTCGTGAGTACGCGACGCTCCTCGCGGAGATCGTCGCCGAAGCCGCTCCGAATGCGCCCACCGTCGCGAACGATCGGGTCGCGGAGTCCGCTGCGCGGACGCAGATCCGCAGCGCCGTCGAGAGCGCGGCTCGCGGTCGTTCGAGTCTTCCCAACGGCGTCACGGCGGAGCGACTCACCCGAGACGCAACCGCCGAAATCGCAGGCACGGGCGCGTTCGAAACCGCGCTCGACGAAGGCGACGTCACGACCGTTGCGGTCGAAGCCAACGGTCGCGTGTTCATCGGTCGCGGCGACGTGATCGGACCGAGCCCGTTCTGGTTCAGCAGTTCGGCGGCGCTCACGCGCGCGGTCGATCGCTTGCTTCACAACACGGGCGTCTCGCGCGGCGACGAGCCGGTCGTGAACGCCGTACTCCCCGACGGGGCGCGCCTCGTGGCAGTGTTCCCGCCGGTCTCACCGAGCGGGCCGACCGTCGTCATCGAGCGACCCACGAAGACCCCTTCGTTGCTCGATCTCGCCGCGCGACAGGTCATCACCTCGCAGGCCGCGTCCGCGATCGCTTCGGCACTCGCGGCGCGTCGCAACATCGTCGTGTCGGGCCCGCGCGGTAGCGGTCGCACCACGATTCTCGGCGCCCTCGTGTCAGCCGCATCGGCTGCCGACCGCTGCCTGCTGGTCGAGCGCACCCGCGAACTGGCGCCGACGCTCGAACACGTCACGACCCTCACGGCCGGCAACGACTGGGCGAAGGCGATCGACCTCGCGCTCCGTCTCCGTCCGCAGCGACTCGCGATCGGTGATTCGAACGAACCGGGTGCTTCGGCATTCGTGGGCGCGCTCGGCACCGGGAACGAAGGGATGCTCCTCGTCGCCGATGGACCGTCGCCGATGCTCGCGCTCCATCGCATCGCCGCGCTCGCGTCCGCGAACTCGGTCGTCACCCGCGACGAAGCACTCGCCCGCATCGCGCACACCCGCCCGCTCGTGATTCACGTCGCGCGACTCGGCGACGGCGTGTGTCGCGTCGTTTCGATCGGCGATGCCCGCCCCGATCAATCGGGTGGCGTGCGCGTCGACGAACACTTCACCCTTCGCATCGAAGGCGTGAACTCTGCCGGCAAGATCGAAGCGACGCTCGTCGCGACCACACCGCGCGGCGCGCTTTCCTGACCTGCGAATCCGTTCGCGGCCACACCACGATCATCACGCACTGACATCGCCGCGCTCGCGTGCCGGACGACACACGCTGGTTGCTCCGGACGCGAGCGCGTGGCAGCGTTCCGAGCGATGTTTCGACGGCTCTTTCTCGGTCTGCTCAAGGGCCTGGTCATCGGCGCCGCGATCGGTGCGGTCATGCACTTCGCCCTCGGCGTCACCGCAATCTCCGCGGGCGTCCTGAGCTACCTGTTCTTCGGCCTCGTCGCCGCCATCGCCGGTGTCGCCGCCGGTCAGCCGCCGTGGCGCGAAGGCGCGTGGGTGGGCAGCATCTTGAAGGGCGTGTTCGGATTCGCGATCGGCGCGGGCCTCTACTGGGTCGGGCAGCGTTTCTTGAACTTCGACATCAGCGGCCTCGCGGGCGTGTTCCCGGCGGGCACGTCGTTCGCGCAGGCGCCGCTCGCATTCGCGCCGGCACTCGCGGCGGTGTTCTCGATGCTCATCGAGATCGACGACGGCGGCGAAGCGCCAGCGAGCGATGCGTCGAAGACGGGCGTCCGTGTGGAAGCCGGTGGCAAGAAGTCAGGCGCGGCGGCACTCGACGAGGACGAGGTCGAAGAGAAGGCCGATACTTCTTCGCGCGCGAAGAAGTAGACCTCACCCGCGCTGCCGCGCGCCCCTCGCCGAGGGATTCCCGGGATTCCCGGCGGGTGAACCCGCGGCAACGACTCCTAAGCTTCGCCTGCGC
>CBIHQZ010000734.1:0-4235 GCA_966212315.1 uncultured Myxococcales bacterium | reverse complement strand
CGACGGGAAGTCGTGGCTCATCGGCGAAAGCTTCTCGGTGGCAGACCTTCACGTGGCCTCGGTCGTCGCGTTCGCGGCGCGTTGCGAGATTCCGATGGGGCCGAACGTGACAGCGTGGTTCGCGCGATGCACTGCGCGGCCGGCGTTCAAGAAGACGTTCGCGAAGTAATTCGTGCGCGCGTTGCGCGCGGTCGGCGTGCCCGCGATCGATGCGACCTCGCGCACGCGGTGTATCCTGGGCGCCTCGCGCGGAATCACAGCGCGAGCATCGACAGGAGCACCGCGTGACGCGACGACGATTCGAGTTCGAGGAAGACGGTTCGCGCAAGTTCTGGGAAGTGAGCGTCGAGGGCTCGGCGCTGACCACTCGATTCGGACGCCTCGGAACCGACGGCCAGACGAAGACCAAGTCACTCGATTCGAGTGATGCGGCCGAACGCGAAGCCGCGAAGCTCGTGACCGAGAAGACACGCAAGGGCTATCGCGAGGTGACCGGCGGCGCGGCCGCGAGCGGGCCGGCGGAAGCGCCACCCCCGGATGGAGCGACGACACGTGCGGCGAGCCTTCCCGCGGGCGAATCGATCGCTGCGGCGCCGAAGCCGAAGAAGCCCGCGAAGGGTGCGACCTGGAAGCCCTTCACGATCAACGGACGGCACTTCGCGCTCGCGCCGGACGGAGCGTTCGCGGTCGTTGCAGGGCTTCCGGTCAACGTCGACGGCGCGTTCAAGATGTCGTTCACCATTCACGACCGCAGCGGTGCCACGAAGCAGGTCGCGACCCCTGGAACGGTGCGCGGGCTGGCCGTGTTCGCGGATGGACGGATCGTTGCGAGCATCCACGAAGACTATCCATCACGCTCGCCTCGCACGTACGAGACCGCGGGCATCGCACTCTACGACTCGAGCGGCACGCTGCTCCGCACCATTGCGAGTGTCGAGTATGCAGGCGCCGAAGCGATCACCATCGATCGTACCCACGGGCGCGTCGCATTCCGCGCGGTCCCGATGGACACCGCCCATCCGCGCTATCTCGAGGCGCGTCTCGTTGTGCTCGATCCGAATGCGCCCGATGCCGCAGCGACGGTGGTCGAGTTCGACAAGACCCCGCCCGTCTTCGGCTTCGACGATCAGGGTGTGTTGTGGGCGCTTGGCAGCAAGCGCGGGGTGCATATCGATCGCGACGGCACCGTGCATGAACTTCCAGATCAGACGGCCGTGTGCGCCGCCCCCGCGGTTCGTAGCGATCACCTCGGATTCTCGGCGGCCGGTAATCGCATCGCATTCGTCGCCCACCTCGACGCGGTGCAGGTCGTCGAGAACGGCGCCGTGAAATTCGAGATCCCGGTGAACATCGTCGAGCGCGTCTTCCTCGTCGAGAACGGGCGGACGCTCGTCACCGCCGCGAGCGCCACGAAAGCGCGACTCGGACCGGCGGCACTCGAAGTCGCGCAGTGGCCCGACGCGGACCCGGCGCTGCGGGAAACGAATCTCGCCGCGTGGGATGTCGAGACCGGTGCGCTGAAGAAAGCGGTTGCCATCGGCGGAGCGACGTTGAACGGCGTTGCGTTCGTCGAGGGCGAGTACTTCGCGGTCAACACGACCGGCCGCGCGGCGAAGATCGAGTTCGTCCCGTGGTCGGCGTTGCTCGGCGCGTAGCCCGCGAGCGATCGAATCAGGCAACGACAGCATCGCGGGCTCCACCAGTTCGCGTTCCCCTGCTCGCGCAACGTTCATCACCAGCGTTCGACAACTCACCCACGCGATCGCGCAACGACTGCGACGCGAGGAGGAGACGACAATGCGTGAGACGAAAACGAGCGTGTTCGAACTGATCGCCGGGATGATCGATCACTTCGGTCCGGGCGTTCGATCACAGTGGTTCTACGACGAGAGGCTCTGCCCCTGCTGCCGCGAGAGGCCGCTCGAGCCGAGTAGCGGCAAGCCGAGTCGAAAGCAGTCGATCAATGGCTTCTTCCATCGCGCCCGATCGACCTTCATCGGTTACCGGCTCTGCTCGCAGTGCGCGCCGCGAGTGATGCACGAGACGAACACCGGTCCTCTCCATCGAGCGATCGAGACGAACCTTGTCGACGCGTACAACAGGTACATGGTGCGGTGCGATTCGTGAGGCCAGGCCTCGGGGCGATTGTCACTGCGCGGCGCGCGGAGGCATCGACGGAGCGGTTCGCTTCCACGCATCCAGTTGTTGCACGCGTTCGAGCCACGCCTCGAGATTCGCATGGCCCTTCATCGGGAAACGCGCCGGCGCCGCGAGTGCGAAAGCTGCGGCGAGCGACAAGTCGGCGAGCGTCAGTCGATCCTGCGCGACCCACGTCTTGCCCGCCAGGTGCGCGTCGAGCACGCCGGCGTTCTGCGCGAACAACGCCTCGCCACGCGCGACCTCGACCGGATCGCTGGGACCACGCCCCGCCAGCGGCTTCACGAAGTTCTCCTGCACGAGAATCGCCGCTGCTTGCGACATGTGCGCGCCGCACCACGAGAGCCATCGGTTCACGTCGGCACGTCCGCGCGCGTCCGTCGGAGCGAGAGTCTGCCCGGGCGTGATGTCCGCGAGGTACTGCATGATCGCGCGCGACTCCCACAGCACGAGGCCGTCATCATCGAGCACCGGAACGCGACCGTTGGGATTGCGGTACAGGTGCGCTTCGCCGCGCTGCTCACCTTTCGTGAGGTCGACGACGACGCGCTCGAGCGGAATGCCGAGATGCTCCGCGACGAGGAGGACGCGGCGCGAGTTTCCGGACAACGGGTGGAAGAACAGCTTCATGGGGAACTCCTTCGAGGACCGATCCGTCGGTCACGGACGATGTGTAGCGAATGGAATTGTCAGCGGTATGTCAGTGTTGTCTCGGACGGGTTCTGCTTCGTGATACGAACATGCTGATGTCTGCCGACGACCGCACGCGCTGGAACGAGCGCTACGCCACCGATCGCGAGCCTCGCGCACCATCGCGCGTGCTGACTGCGCTCGATGCGTTCATCCCCCGGCGCGGTCGCGCGATCGATCTGGCAGGCGGCACCGGACGTCATGCGATCTGGCTCGCCGAGCGCGGACTCGACGTCACGCTCTTCGATGTGTCCGATGTCGCGATCGAGATCGCGGCCCAGCACGCGCGCGCCCGTGGCGTGAACCTGCAATGTGTTCGTCGCGATCTCGAGGTCGACGGCATCCCGGGCGAGCCATGGGATCTCGTGCTGTCGTTTCACTATCGCGAGCGCTCGCTGATGCCCCGCTTCGCGAACGTCCTCGCGCCTGGCGGCCGGCTGATCTTCGTGCAGCCGACGCGCAGCAATCTCGCGCGACACGCGAAGCCATCAGCGCGCTTCCTTCTCGACGACGGCGAGTTGCCCTCGTTGGTGACCGGACTCGATGTGATTCGCTATGACGAAGGGTGGCTCGAAGAAGGTCGCCACGAGGCGCGCATCGTGGCGGAGCGGTCCGCACACCACGCGTGAACGATCGGCGCTGAGCGAGACCGTTTGCCGCATTGTCCGATCGCGCCGACCGTGCGAGACCGGCGCCGATGCATCGAACCTTTCTGCTCATCCTCGCTCTCGCCGCCTGCACGCACTCGACGCCCGCGTCGCAGACACCGACCCCGTCGAGCACATCGCCGAACGATGACACGACGTCGAGCAGCGCCTCACCGGCACCCGCGACGCAGGCCGCCGACGACGCCGGGGCTCTTCGCATCGACCTCTGCATTCGCATCCGCCTCACGGCCGGGTACGAGTGCGTGCCCTCCGCGAGTGGCGGGGCGATCGTGCTCACTCACGATGCGACACCGACGACGGATGCCTGCGCGCACGCCGAGTGCCCGTCGGGCGCTCGCTGCGAATCGACCCCGCAGTCGCTCGGAGATCACACCTACCGGCTCCCGCACTGCGTCGTTCCGAACGGGCCGCGCCCCCAGCCGATGCGCGATCCGTGCGCGTCGTATCTCTGCCCGACCGCGTACCACTGCACGGCGCCCGCCGACGCGCCGTACTGCGTGCCCGACCACGGCGAATGGTGATGCCCGCGACGCGGACCGTACGGTCGCGGTGACTGCCTACCTGCCGCCACTCGGTACGGATCGCTCACGGTGCAGTGGCGTGAGCGCGGGGCGAAAGTCCGGAAGGACGTAGTCCTCCGCGGCGCCGTAGTTCACTTCCCACCCCAGGTCTCGCAGACCGGCGACGGTGAGTGCGCTCGTCGGGGTGTGCGGTCCCGTG
>CBIHQZ010000733.1:0-4256 GCA_966212315.1 uncultured Myxococcales bacterium | reverse complement strand
GACCGCCGTACACGACACCCGGACCCGCGACGACGACAGGCGGCGCGATGATCGCCGGGGCGACAACCACCGGCGGCGCAACGACGACCTGCGGTCCGACGACGACCGCGGCAGGCATCACGGCAACGACCGGAGTAACCGGCGCGTACACACGCCGATAGCGCATGCCGCGCACGACGACACCCGGCGCCGCGACGCTCACCGTTGCGACCGGGGCGGCGGGAATGTGGCCCACGTAGTGATCGCCTTCGATGCGCGGCACCACCGCGTGCGGCGTACCGTTCACAGTCACGGTCATCGAGGGCACCTGCACTTCGGCGGGCGCGATCGCATTGCCGTTCATGTCGGTCCAGTACATCGCGATGTTGCCGTCGCGCGCGACCACCGTCTCGACGACGTTGTCGCCGACGATCTCGACGCGACCGCCATATCGCGCGGGCGGAATCGGCGTAGCGGCGACCGCGACCGGCGGCGTGATCAATTGCACCGGCGGCAACGCGGGGGCGGCACGCACCGACACTTCGATCGGATATTGACCCGCGGGGAGCCCGGTCGGACGTCCCACGTAGCCCTGCAACTGCGGGTCGTACGCGACGGCCACCGGCTCGAGCGTGCCGTCGGGACGACGCACCGACACGTCCACTTCGTTCGGTTGAACCGCCTGGCGATTCGGATCGCGCACGTACGCGACGATGCGGCCGTCCGGGAGCGGCGAGACTTCGGTGACGAGACCAGCCGAGACCGCCAACGCGCCGCCATGCTCGGCGATCATCGCGGGAGGTGCGCCCATCGCGGCGACCGTCGGAGCGCTCGATGCCGGATCGCGTCCGCACACTCGGAACATCGAAGCAGCTGCACCGAGAATCAACCACGCACGAGTCATTCGTTGCCTCCGGACTGGCGAGCGCTCCGTCGAGACGAGGCGCTGCGCGCAATGGGTCGCAGTATATCGCCGCGAACGTGATCGACACGCGGGATCGAAGCGCGTCGATCGGAGCGCAGCTTTTCGTGAATGACCCGGGCTACACTCGGCAATCGTGACCGTCGCCGCGCGCCCCGCGTCCGCGCAACCGATCGAAATCGAAGGCTACGACATCGTGCGCGAACTCGGGCGCGGTGCGATGGGCGTGGTCTACCTCGGCCGCGACCGGGTGCTCGAACGCGACGTCGCGATCAAGGTCATCGGCGAGAATCCGGGAGACGACGCGAACGAGCGGTTCTTGCGCGAAGCACGCGCGATGGCGCGACTCGCACATCCGAATGTGGTCACGGTGTTCCGCGCCGGCGTGACGGCGAACGAGCCTTACGTGGTGATGGAACTGCTGCGCGGGCGATCGCTCGAAGCGGTGCTCCAGAGCGAAGGTCCGTTGCCGCGAGAGCGATTGATCGAAGTAGCCATCGGTGCGGCGCGCGGCATCGCGGCGGCGCATGCGCGCGGGATCGTGCATCGCGACATCAAGCCGTCGAACCTTTTCGAGGCCGACGACGGCACCGTCAAAGTGCTCGATTTCGGCATCGCGAAGGTCCTTCCGAACGCGACGCTGCCGGCCGACGAAGCGAAGCTTCCGGGTGCGCGCACCGTCGAAGACACGTCGCCCGAAGCGGTCGCACGCTCGTGGGACTCGGCCGAGGACGCAATGACTGCCGCGACGAGCACGCCGAACGACGCGGTGCCCGACACGCGTCCGACCGGCATCGATGCACTCGCAAAGACCCGCGCTGCCGATGCCACGCCGCGCAGTACTTCGGAGACGCGCATCGGTGGAACGCCGCTCTACATGGCGCCCGAAGTCTGGCGACAGGAGTTCGCGGATCACGCCTCGGATGTCTTCTCGTTCGGCGCGACGCTCTACATGCTCGCGACCGGATCGCCGCCGTTCGTGGGGCGAACGATTCCCGAGATCGCGTTTCGCGTGCTCACCAATGCGCCCGCCGAGCCATTGAAGAACAAGCGCACCGACCTTCCCGAGGCACTCTGCGCACTCGTCGATCGCGCGCTCGCGAAGTCGCGAGACCGACGCTTCGCCAGCGGTGCCGAGATGCTCGCAGCGCTCGAGCGTGTGTCGCGAGACACCGAAGTACCGCGTGTGATCGAAGGGAGTCCGTATCCCGGGCTGCGGGCGATGACGGCGGGCGATTGCGACCGTTTCTACGGCCGAGACGACGATGTCGCGCGCGTGCTCGATCGACTGCGCGGAGAAGCACTGGTGGTCCTCGTCGGGCCTTCGGGAGCAGGGAAGAGTTCGCTCGCCGCCGCCGGTGTTGCTCCCGCGGTCGAACGCGGCGCGCTCGGTGAACCGGCGGAGTGGGACGTCGTCCGCATCACGCCCGGACGCTCGCCGCTCGTGACGCTCGCGCATGCACTCGCGCAGTGGAAGGGGGACGACGCGAGTGGCGACGATCTCGCGGAAGAGTTCCGCAACGCGCCCGATGCGTTCGCCCGCTTGCTGCGATCGCGCGTGCAGCGTTCGGGACGCGGCGTGCTGGTGCTGCTCGATCAACTCGAAGAGATGGTCACGCTCGCAGACAGTGCCGATCGCGATCTCGTGTCCGCGGCGCTCTCGCGGTTGATCGCGTTCTCGCCGCCGGGTGTGCGTGTGCTCGCGACTGCGCGCAGCGATCTCTTCGATCGACTCGCGACGCTCGGTGCGCTCGGTGCGCAACTCGGACGCGCGACCGAACTGGTGCGGCCTCTCACCGGCGAATCCTTGCGCGCCGCGATCGTCGAACCCGCGCGCGCCGCGCGAGCGACGTTCGAAGACCCGTCCATCGTCGATGCCATCGTGAAGGAAGCAGGAACCGGCGAAGCGGCGCTGCCATTGGTCGCATTCGCGATGCGCGCCTGGTGGGACCTTCGCGATCGGAACACGCGTGCTCTCACCAGTGCGGGATGGCATCGCGTCGGCGGCGTGATGGGCGCACTCGGCGCGCATGCGGAATCGGTGTTCGAATCACTCGCGACCGGCGATCGGAGCATCGCGCGCACGGTGCTGCAGCGCGTGTGTGCGCCCGACGGGACGAGGCGTTACGCGACTCGCAGTGAACTCGCGGCGACCGTGGCTGATCGCGAAGGGCTCGCGCGCGTGCTCGATTCGTTCGTGGGTGCGCGCCTGCTTCTCACCGAGGGCGACGGCGACGACGCGCAAGTCACCCTGGTGCACGAAGCGCTCACCCGCGCCTGGCCGCGGATGATGCATTGGCAGCGCGAGGGGCGCGAAGACCGCGCATTGCAAGAGCGAGTGCGCGCGGCAGCTGACGTGTGGAAGGCCGCCGGCGAGTCGCGCGAGTTGCTCTGGCGCGGGGCGCTGCTCGACGAGATCGATCGCTGGCGCGTGCTCTACGACGACACGATGTCACCGCTCGAGCGCGCATTCGCGGATGCCTCGCGACGCGAACGTTCGCGCGGACGCTGGCGCGTGCGCGCTGCAGTCGGAACGGCCTTCGTCGTGCTCGCGGTCGCAGCAGGGATGCAATGGCGATCGGCGCGGCGGACCACGGCCGAGGCAGTGGGCGCGGTGCGAGAGCGTGCGACGCGCGATGCCGCAGCGCGGGCAGAAGATCTGGCGTACGCATGGCGCAACGACGACCCGGCAGTCGCACTCGCGTATCTCGCGTCGGCGGCGCGGCTTCATGGCGAGGCTTCGCTCGCGATGCGAACCGAAGCGCTGGTGCTCGAAGCAAGCGGCGCGGCGACGCGGTTCGAGTGCAGTGCCGACCCTTTCATCGCGCCGCAGGGCCGACGCGTGCTGTGTCCGCGGGGCGCATCGTTGCTGGTGCTCGAACCGGAGGCCGGAGAGAGCACGATCATTCCGGCGTCGGCGGACGTGCTCGTCGCAGCGACGGCGTCACGCGGCGAGGTGATCGCGTGGATCGACGCAGGGGGTGTGCTGTGGCGTCGCGAGGGAGATCTCCCGCCGGAGCGATGGGCGGACGGATTCGGCGCGCAGCTCGCGCTCGCGTTGAGCCCTTCGGGAGCGCACGCGGTCGTGTGGGATCGTGATGCGACTCGACTCTCGTGGATCGACCGCACCGGTGGAGGTCCGCGCACGCTCGACGCGCGTCTCGCGATCGAACGCGATGCCGGACACATTGCACTGACTGTCACCGAACACGCGGTGCTCGCGATTCTGCGCGATGCGCGCGGCGTTGCCGAAGTGCGTCGATACGACGGCACCGAACGACCGCTGGGCGACGAGCGCCCCCTCGAAACGCACCGATTCATCCCGCGCCTCGCCGCGCTCTCGAACGGCTGGCTC
>CBIHQZ010000732.1:0-4259 GCA_966212315.1 uncultured Myxococcales bacterium | reverse complement strand
TGAGGGCGATGTCGAACAGACCCTCGCCGGAATACCGCGCGAACGGCCCGACGTCGGTGAAGCAGTACGGCTGACCCGCGGGGCGACCGTTGAAGTTCACGAAACGATCGTCGACGAAGAACGACAGGCAGACTTGCGAACCGACGGGTTCGATCTCCGCTGCCCACACGTGCCACCCCGGCGTGCGCGTCGGTGCTTCGAATGCCGCGCTCCCCTTCACGACGTTGTGGACGTTGTTGTAGTGCAGCGTGCTGGTCGTCGAACCAGGTAGCTGCGCGTGGAAGTACTCCATGATGTCGATCTCGGTCGCCGCGGCACCGTCACGGTGACGCAGCCAGAACGCGGGCCATAGCGCGTTGCCGTGCGGCAGTTGCGCGCGCATCTCGTAGCGTCCGTAGCGCGGGAAATATCGTCCGTTCTCGCGCGTACCCAGAAAGCCGCCGGTGAAGTGATACGGCGTCGTGGCGCCGGGGCACGAGACGTCTTCGCGACGCGCTTCGATGATCAGGTGACCGTTCTCGACACGAACGTTGTCGGGCGTCTCGCACTGAAGCTCGCGATTTCCGGAGCCGTAGTTGTTCGCGTACGGGTGCCACACGCTCATATCGAGCGAGCTGCCCTCGAACTCGTCGTGAAACGCGAGCGTCCACCCGGGGCGAGTGGCTCCGTCTGTCGCACCACTGTCCGATGCATCGGGCGCAGCGTCGGGTGAAGTCGTCGCGTCGATGCCCGAGGTCGAGTCGATCGCGAGATCCGCGGCGACGTCCGACGCCGCATCGGGAGGCGCGGTATCGGCGCGGTCCGCGGCTGGCGCATCGATCGCGCCCGCGTCGGTGGCGTGATCAGAGCTACAGCCGACGAGCGTCAGCATGAGGAGCGATCCGAGGGAGGGTGCGCGCATGCGGCGACTTCACGCTGGAGGGGCGTCGGCGGTCAACCGCGCGAGCCCGAAACGGGCCGAAACGCGCAGAGCGCCCCATCGTGGACGGTGGCCCTTAACGTCGCGAAACTTCGTGCCGCGACGATTCGGCACCCGAGCCCGGACCTCGACACACCGCCGCGGAAGGATGCGTCTCATCGGATCGGCACGGCGCTGCGCCATCTCGCTGTACTGCACCGCCGCCTTTGTGGAAGATCACCGCCGTGCGCATCCTTCCCGCTGCCTTCTTCGTCGTATCGATCGCGTTCGCAGCAAGCTGCAACGGCCCCCTCTACGCCGTGTGCGACGACCCGCGCCGCGACTGCAACATGCCTGCGCAGGGCGGGCAGTCGATCGCGGATTACCGACAGCGAGACCCGGCCGCGCGCCCGGTTCAAGGCGGCTCGGTCGACTTCCGAAGCGCTGTCGTAAGCGCCGTCGACGACTATCCCGGACGCAACGGAAACGTCGGCAACGTGTGGGTGCAGCAGCATATCGACGACAGCGCGTATCCCGGGTGTGCTGCTGACCCGCACGGCGGTCGCGTTTGCGGGATGCAGCTCTTCGCGCCCACATTCATTCCCGCTGGCTCGCACGTTATTCCGGGCGACATCGTGAACGTTCAAGGCGGCTCGTACGACGAGTTCGACTGCTCGGTCTGTGGCAACGGCAGCAACACGTTCGATGGTCGCACTCTCCCGGAAGTCGCGATGCCGTCGGTCGAACGAGTCGGCTCTACGGCGTCGCCGACGCCGATCGACGTGACCGTTGCGCAGCTCACCGATCCGGCAACCGCGGACGACTACGTCGGAGTGCTGGTTCGCATTACCGATGTGGTCATGGTCGGAACGACGACGAGCATTGGAAATCTCAATATCGCGGCCGGCCTTCAGATGACGCAGGACCTCACAGCGGTTGTCGACCCGGCCACCCGTCAGCCTCTCGCGATGGGAACGCGGCTTCAGAACATCGTCGGCATCGCGAGCTACTTCTATCAAGGCAACATCATTCCCCGCTCCGTGAACGACTACGAGATCGTCCGCTGACCTCCCACCGTCGCTGACGCGCGTTGCCCGCGCCGAGAGCATTCATCTCGCGCTGCTAAGCTCGGCAGCGATGTACCCGCCGCCCGTTCCGCCCGCGCTCGCCGTTCCGATCGTTCTTCTCGCGATCGTGCTCGTCGTCTATCTCTTCCGCGCGTTTCGCCGCGCCCGCGCGGTGCGTTCCGGCACGTGGGTGCAGCTCGAAGTGAAGGGGCAGCTGCTCGACATCCCGCCGCCGGTTCCACCGCTGCGACGTCTCTTCATGCGACGCACGATGCCGTCGACCATCCTCGCGATCCGTCGCCTCGCGCTCGATATCGCCGACGACTCCCGCGTCACCGGCGTGGTGCTGAAGCTCGGTGAACTGCGTTGTGGATGGGCCACCGCGGCGAGTCTTCGCGATGTGATCGCCTCGCTGCGCGCCGCAGGCAAACGCGTGATCGTGCATCTGCCGCACGGGGCCGGCACGCGCGAGATCTACGTCGCGGTCGCCGGCGATCAGGTCTTCGCGACGCCGGCATCGACCATCGCCCCCCTCGGCGTGGCAGCGGGCTCGAGCTTCTACAAACATCTGCTCGACCGCTTCGGCATCGACCCGGCCGTGATCTCGCGCGGCGAGTTCAAGAGCGCGGCGGAACCGTTCACGGGCGATTCTCTGAGCGAACCGAACCGCGTGCAGATCGACGCGCTCGTCGCGACGCTCCACGACGCGCTGGTCGACGCCCTCGCGAAGGGGCGCAATCGCTCGCCCGACGACGCGCGCGCGTGGGTCGACGGCGCGTTTCTGCGCGCTCCGCTCGCCGCGGAAAAAGGGTTGATCGACGGCGTCGCGTACGACGACGAGATCGCGTCGAAGCTCGGGAAGGATGCGCGCGTGATGAAGTCCTCGCGCTACGCGTCGGTCGCGCGCACCTGGGCTTTGCTGCCGTGGCGGATGGTGCGCGGAAAGCGGGTGGCGATCGTCGAAGTGCACGGCGCGATCGTGAACGAAGCGCAGACCTCTTTCGGGCGAGTGGCGGATGCAACGCGCATCAGCGCGGCGTTGCGCATCGCACGCATGATCCCGTCGGTGAGCGCGGTGGTGCTCTACGTGGATTCACCCGGAGGAAGCGCGCTCGCGAGCGATCTGATCGCGCGCGAGGTCGAGCGCGTGAAAGAGAAGAAGCCGGTGGTTGCGTACTTCGCGAACTCCGCCGCGTCGGGCGGTTACTACGTGGCCGCGCTCGCGAACGAGATCGTTGCGCAACCGGTAACCATCACCGGTTCGATCGGCGTGATCGCGATGCGATTCGTGATGGAGCGCGCGATCGAGAAGCTCGGGGTGCGTCACGAAGTGATCCAGCGCGGCGCGCACGCGGACATGCTCTCGCCCTACCGCCAGTGGAACGACGAGGAGCGCGCCATCTTCGATCGCGAGATCGACGGCACGTACAAAGACTTCGTCGGCATCGTCGCGCGGGGTCGCAAGCGCGCGTTCGACGAGATCGAACCGCTCGCACGCGGGCGCGTGTACTCGGGACGCGACGCGCTCTCGATCGGGTTGGTGGATCGACTGGGCGGACTCGATGTCGCGCTCGCTCGCGCGGCGGAACTCGGCAACGTGCCGGCGTCGCGCGCGCCGATCGTGGTGCATCCTCCGCGGCATCTGCCGGAGCCGCCCGAGCCGCCGCCCGTGGTCGAGCCGATTGCCAATCGACTCGGTGTGAATCTCGACATCGTGAACCTCGCGCTCGCGTCGCCGGCGCGCGAGATGATCTTCGCGCTCGATGAACGCGTGCTGGATCTTTAGGGACGCTGACGCGGACCTCACCCCAGCTGCCGCTCGCCCCTCTCCCTCCGACGCCACCGCGTATCGCGCGACGCACAGGCGTCGTCGAGAGAGGGGCTGGAATGGTCGTGGCGTGGTTCGAGCGCAGGGGAGCGGAGCGGTCGAAGCGATCGAACTCCATGCGCCCGAGATCGCCGGCCAGTTGCGACGACGCGTCGCTCGACAAGCTCACGGTGAGCGGTTGCGCGAGCGCCGTCTCACGATCGAGCGCGCTCTCACGTTGCCGATTGCCGGCACGGTTGCCGCGATCCGTCGTTCGACAAGCTCACGATGATCGGTTGCAAGCTCACGACGATCGGTTGCGCGAGCTGTCACGATGCCGACCCGTCGCACGACCACACTGCCAATCACCGATCACCCAACATCCTTCGAGCCCCTCTCTCGACGACGCGTGCGTCACCGGATCACGTCGTCGCGTCGGAGGGAGAGGGGCGCGCGGCAGCGCTCACCATTGGTCACGAATGTGCGC
>CBIHQZ010000731.1:0-4268 GCA_966212315.1 uncultured Myxococcales bacterium | reverse complement strand
TCGGAGGGAGAGGGGCGCGCGGCAGCGCGGGTGAGGTCCGCGCTACACTCGCGCACCAACAAGAGGGGAACGCATGACCGACAGAGACCTCACGGGAAAGACCTTCGTCGTCACGGGCGCGAGCACCGGCGTCGGATTGGAAACCGCACGTGCACTCGCACGCCGCGGCGCGACTGTCGCGATGGCAAGCAGGGACGCGGGGCGCGGGAAGATCGCGCTCGACGATGTGCGCGCGACATCGTCCAACGACGCGATCGAGTTCTTTCCGGTCGACCTTTCGTCGATGGCCGACACGCGTCGATTCGCCGACGCGCTGCTCGCACGCTATCCGGTGCTCGACGTCGTGATTCACAACGCCGCGCTCGCGCCGCTCGAGCGCACGCTCACGAGTGAGGGGATCGAGCCTGCTATCGCGACGTGCGTGCTCGCGCCCTTCCTGCTCACGACGATGCTGCGACCCGCGCTCGAGAAAGCCGACGCCCCGCGCGTGGTGTTTCTCAATGGCGCGATGAAGCCGATCGATCTCGACGATCTGAATTTCACCAAGGGCAAGTTCCACCCGTTCACTGCGTACCAACGGGCGAAGCTCGCGGAGCACTGGATCATGTCGGAGTTCGCGCGACGCTGGCGCGATTCGAAGATCACCGTGCTCGCGGTGAACCCCGGGATGGTGCCGAGCACCGCTTCGTTCCAGACGGTGCCTTGGTGGATGAAGCTGATGGCGAAGACCGTTCTTCGAAAGATGACGGGCACGCCCGAGCAGGCCGCTCGAGGTCCGGTGTGGGTCGCGACGGCGCCCGAACTGCGGTCGGAGTCCGGGAAGGTCTTCGAGTACCTGAAGCCCATTGGCGACACGTCGTGGTTCCCGAAGGAATGGGACGATGCGGCGATGGCGCAGCGGTGCTGGAACATCGTCGAGAAGCTCACGCAAGCGAGCGACGCGCGGGTCGCGTGAAGCGAGCAACAACTCTGCGGATCGACGCCGGCGGTGTGCGCTTTTCCTGAGTCGGATTGCGGTGAGTCATCGCCCCGTGTTCGAATGATCGACGCGCGCCGAACTCGCGCGCGTCGGTCGTTCAACGTGGGGGGACTCATGCATCGAACGGTATCCAAGCGACGGCAGATCGTGGCGGGCTCGGTACTCGGCGTGATGCTCCTCGCGCCATCGAACGCCGACGCCGCGCGACTCTGGGTCGCGTACGACAATCGCGGCATCACCGGTTCGTGTCAGACGCAGGTCGAAAGCTTCTTCGACTGCATCCTCGGCGCGTCGAACTACAACGACATCATCGAGTCGTACGCGCCGGGGCGAAGTCTCACGTGGGGCGCCAGCGCGGTGCTCACTCCCTCCTGCGACAACGGTACGCAGCCCACGCAGAACGCATCCGCGAGCGACGCCGCGGTGCTGCAATGCATCGTCGACCAGACGCACTGGCCCGTCGCGAATGGCGACGTGATCTTATTCTATGCGAACGGTGGCGGGTGTCATGGACGCAACCGCCACGGCGTGAGCATCAACGTCAACGGCGCCATGGTGAGTGTCCGACTCGGCTTCAACTGGGCGCGCGACAACTGCGCCTGCGCGACGTTCACGGGCGAGCACGAAGCATTCGAAGCGACTGCGCATGCGCTCGCGGCAGACTGCTGCAACGGCCAGTACTCGGTTCGCGGGCACTGCTGCATTCCCGGCGGTCCGCAGGGCGCGGGCTACGACTGCGGGTCGGTCACGCCGTACAACTGGTCGGCGCACCCTTGGGGGTTCTATCAACTCTCGTGCGGGGACGCGGCGCACGGCGGCGTTGCGACGTACCGCGGGCAATATCTCCCGACGTCGCTCGCGACCGCGGCACAGCAATACGACGCGACGTCGTGCACCGGACTGCAGATCGACAACAGCGATGTCTGCGCATGGTCTCGAGACGCGCGGATGGCGGGCGTGTGCAACGCAACCGGCAACGTCGAAACATGCGTGAACGGGCGGCACGTCCAGGATTGCGGCGGGCGAGGCTGCACGAGCGCGCCGACGCCGCACTGCAACGCTGCCGGAGGTTTCGCGGCGCGATGCACGGCCGCGTACGCGACGGCGATGTGTGCGGGCGCAACGCAGTCGGCGACGATCCGTTGCGTCAACAGCGGCGACGTCCCGTGGGACTCGATGCTCCGTCTGTCTCTGCCGTCGGGGCAGACTTCGAGTGCATTCGAAGCGACCACGTGGGTTTCCGCACGCGTGCCGGCGATGATCGCGCCAGCCGCTGGATCCACGCTCCCGATCGCGCGCGGAGAGGTCGGCGTGTTCACGTTCGATTTGACCGCGCCGAACATCGCGGCCGCGCGCGGATACAACCCGACCTTCGCGCTCCGTGACGGCGGAGGCATGTACTACTCGTCGACGGATCCCGCCGACCTCTCGCTGCACATTTCGGTCGAGCCGTGCAGCGACGGCGGGCTTCCGACGGGCGACGACGCCGGTGCCGAAGACGTTCTCCCCGAACCGATCGACGACATCGAGGAGGTCGATGCGGTCGCGGATTCATCGCCGGCGGGTGATTCGTCGTCCGTCCCGGATTCGTCGACGCACGCCGATGCCCGCGTCGGCGACGTTGCGGACGCGTCGACACCGCCCACGACGCAGCCCGGTGGATGCGGATGTCGTGCAGCAACGTCCCATGCCCCGCGCTCGGCCGCGTTCGCGGCGGTGGGACTCGCGATCGCGATGGCCAGTGTGCGAAGGCGGCGTCGGCTCTTCCAGCGTCGGCAATAGACGGGTCCCACGTCGTCCGCGGCGCGCACACGTACGCGCGTCGAACGGCCAGCCGAGGTCCCCACCGCACGCTTCTTGCTCTCCCGATCGCGACGCGCATCCGCGCCGAGGGGGCACCGTGCATTCGAATCCCGTCATTCTCGTCGTGAACAACCGTCGAGACGAACTCGACGCCATGTTCGTCGCGCTGAGTCGTCGCTACGACGCCGACTATCGGATCGTCGCCGAAACGAGCCCTCGTAGCGCGCTCGAGTCGATGCGCCGCTTGCGGTCGGAGCATGTCGAAGTCGCGCTGGTCATCGCGGACCAGTGGATGGACGAGATGAACGGGACGGAATTTCTCGCGAGCGTTCGCGAAGTGGATCAGCACACGAAGCGTGCGTTGATGACGGCGTGGCGCGACCGCAGCGCGAGCAACGCAATTCTGCACGGGTGTGCTTTCGGTGAGCTGGACAACTACCTCACCAAGCCGTGGAACCCACCCGAGGTGCATCTGTACCCGCTGATCAACGAGTTCCTCGCCGAGTGGACGCGCGTTCATCGCCCGCGCTTCGAACTCGTGCGCGTCATCGGCGAGGTGCCTTCGGCGCGCGTGAACGAGATCCGGGAGCTGCTCGATCGCATCGGCATCGCGCACGGCATCTATTCCGTCGCGAGTGTGGACGGTGCACGCATGCTCGCAGACTCGGGCTACGACGGATCGCGCCTCCCGATCGTTCACGTGCTCGACGACGTCGCGCTCGAGAATCCGAGCAACGCCGAACTTGCCGACGCACTCGGCACGACGAATCTCGATGACGCGACCTGCGACGTCGCGATCGTCGGCGGCGGCCCCGCGGGTCTCGCGGCTGCCGTGTACTGCGCATCGGAGGGATTGCGCACCATCGTCGTCGAACGCGAAACGATCGGCGGGCAGGCCGGCAGCAGTTCGAAGATCCGCAACTATCTCGGCTTTCCTCGTGGCATCAGCGGCGCCGAACTCGCGCAGCGGGCTTATCAGCAGGCGTGGCTCTTCGGCGCGAAGTGCGCGTTCGGGCAAGAGGTCGTCGGGCTTCGTGCGCGCGGCAACGAGCGGATCGTCACGCTCGCGAACGGACGCGAACTCGTCGCGCGGGCGGTTCTGCTCGCGACGGGTGCGAGCTATCGGCGCCTCGGCATCGCGAGCATCGAACGCTACGTCGGGCGGGGCGTGTTCTACACAGCGGGCGGCGAGATGAGTCTGTTGCGCGGCGCGGACGTGATCATCGTAGGGGGCGGGAATTCCGCAGGGCAGGCCGCGATTCATCTATCGGACGAGGCGCGCCACGTCGTGCTCGTGGTGCGCGGCCGCGCGCTCGAGTCGGGGATGTCGGACTACCTCGTGAAACACATCCGCCGCCTCGCGAACGTCGAAGTGCGGTTGAACAGCATGGTGATCGATGGCGAGGGCGTGGGCACGTTGGAGCGCGTGACGATTCGCGACGTGGCGCCCGCGACGACGGAGCCGATTGCGGCGAATGCGCTCTTC
>CBIHQZ010000730.1:0-4285 GCA_966212315.1 uncultured Myxococcales bacterium | reverse complement strand
CGAGCGCGGGCGCCAGTCGGAGAGGGGAACGCGAGTCAGCGGTGACAGTGAGGGGAAGAGGTCTGCGACCGTGGGGGATTGTTCGACACGTCTCGAGGTCTGCCGTGCGCGATTACTTCGCGGCTTTGAAGATGCCCATCACGTCGCCGAGAAGCTTGATGGCTTCCGCGCGCGGACGCTGGAACGCGTTGCGTCCCATGATCGAACCGAATCCGCCGCCGGCTGCGATCTCGCGAATCTCGGCGAGCAGTTCGTCAGTGCCCTTCGCCTCGCCGCCCGAGAAGATCACGATGCGCTTGCCGTTGAACGCGCTGCGTACGACTTCGCGAATGCGATCGGTGAGCGTGTCGGTCTTGATGCCGGCCTTCTCGAACGCCTTCTTCGCTTCCGGCTGCTCGAGGTGATTCTTCGGCGGCTTGACCTTGATGATGTGCGAGCCGAGTTGCGCCGTGATCTGCGCGGCGTACGCGACGACGTCGATCGCCGTCTCGCCGTCCTTCGAGATCCCCTCGCCACGCGGGTAGGCCCACGTCACGACGGCGAGGCCCTTCGACTTCGCTTCGGCGGTGAGTTCGCGCAGGTCCTGGTACTGCTGATTGCGCGCGCCCGAACCGGGATAGATCGTGTAGCCGATCGCCGCGCATCCGAGTCTCAGCGCGTCGTCGACCGAGCCGGTGATCGCGCTCATCGGCGCGGAGGTCTTCGCGAGGACGTCGCTGTTGTTCAACTTGAGAATGAGGGGGATCTGCCCAGCGTAGCGATCGGCGACCGCTTCGATGAATCCGAGCGGCGCGGCGTACGCATTGCAGCCGGCATCGAGCGCGAGCTGCACGTGGTAGTCGGGATCGTAGCCATCGGGATTCGGCGCGAACGAGCGGGCGGGGCCGTGCTCGAAGCCCTGATCCACCGGAAGGATCACGAGCTTGCCGGTACCCGCGAGGGTGCCGGTGTTGAGAAGGCGCGCGATGTTGGCCTTCGTGCCGGGGTTGTCCGAGCCGTACCAGGAGAGGATCTGTTTGACGCGGTCGCTGTAGGCCATGGCGGTGTGCTCCTCGAAAGCGGGTCGCGCGGTGGTACCCGGAACGGGAGGGGGTTGGCAATGGTGGATGGGGCTGGGTGGCGTCCCGCGCAGCCTCTCAAACGTCTTCGTAAACGTAATCGTAAACGTAAACGACCTGCGCCCCGTGATCCGCGATCCCTCACCCGATCCGAGCGCGGACTCGCGCGCGCACTTCCGCGGGAAGCGCGTCGACGAACTCGGGCGACAGTGCGCGCAAGAGCGCGTCGGGAAGCGCGAGGACGGCCTCGGTCGGCGCGAGTCCCGCGAGGCGCTGCTCGGGCGCGAGTCCCGCGAGGCGCTGCTCCGGTGTCAGCGTCGACACGAACTTGGCGACGATCTCGTCGAACCCTTCCATCTCGTCCAGTCGCATCGCGTCCTCCGTGTTTCCTGTATGCATCGCCCACCATGCCCTGGCCATGGCGGACTGGCGGAATGTGGCGGACGGGTCGTAGCGGCGACGATCCGCTTCCTAGGGCTCGCTCCATCGCAATCGCGCGATGCTGAGGCCGCGATTCGCTTCACCGACGACCGCCGGCCAGCCCGCCGATGTGATCCAGGTGCCTCCCGCGTGGTCTTCGACGATCTCGGCCGCGTGCGCGTGGATCTCCGTGATGGGAGACCATTCGAAGTGCATCGGATCGTTCGACACGAACACGAGCGTTCGCGCGTAGTCGCCGAACTTGGAGAGGTGCGTGGTTCGCGTGATGAACAAGTAGTAGCCGCAGTCGGTCCGCACCACGAACGGGCTCTCGAGATTGCCCCATGGATAGTCGGCTTCGGGATCCTCGAGGACGACGGTCGGCGCGGACCACGTCGCACCGACGAATGGCTCGCGTGCGGCCGTCACGATGATTCGACCGTGCGCGAGCATGTCGGATCCGGTGGCGGACTGGCTCACCGAATAGAGCAGCCACTGGTCGTTCAGATGAAACGCGAACGGGTCACGACCGCCCACCGGACGGTGCGCAGGATCCGGCGACCGCTCGACGCGATCCCATTGATAGAAGTCGCTCGAAGTCGCGATACGCAACCCTGGTTCCGCGACGCCCGACGCGGCGGTCCACGAGCTGTCGGACGCGTAATAGACCATTGTGTGCCCGACCCCCTCACGTTCCTGGAAGACATGAGGGGCCCAGAGCACACGTTCGTTCAGCGCAGCATCCGCCGTGAGGATCGGCTCCTCGTCTGTCCACGGTCCGTTCAGCGATGGCGCGGTCGCATGAAGCAGCGAGACCTCCGCCTGCGGCATTCCGGGTCCGGTGTTGGTGATGCCGTAGAGGTGCCAGCGCGCGGCTTGCTCATCGAACACGAGCGTGTGGTCGTTGAGGTAGCGCGATTCCGAGGGTGCGTAGACGCGCTGCCAGCTCCCCGCGACAAACGGGATCGGGCACGCGCGAGATGCATCCACGACGACGTCCGCGCTGGCGACGATCGGTGTTCCGCTGCAGCCGCCGAGCAGCGCCAACACGACGGCCGACTGAATGAGGGTGCGCATCTCGCCGCATCGTAACGCAGCGCGGTCGCAGGTCTCGATCCGAGTTGAACGCGGCGCGCATCGACACGGCCGAGCAGCGGGGCGAAGCGTTGTGGACTGCGCTCGAGCCGAAGGGCGGCACGGCGGATCTGCGCGAGTCGATCGGGGGGCGTGATCGATTGCGGACTCTTCTCGCTGCGACACGTCGCGCAGATGCGTCGTGCTCGGATGTGGGACTGCGTCCTGGCCTCCGAGGCCTTGGTCTACTTCTTCGCCACGAGCGCATTGGAAGTGAGTGCGCGACGGTCGAACGGGTCGACGTCGCTCCCCGGCGATCGCCCTTCGATGCTAAATCCCGCCGGCACCGTGTCTCGTCCCATCGCCCCCACATCGCCTACGACTCGCTGGCCCGCCGTGCGCGCGGCCCTGATTTGCGGTGTTCTCGGCGCCATCGCGGCGGTCGCGCGGCGCGAATGGCGACCGCTCCCCGCGGTGCTCGCATCGCGCGGACTCGAAGTGGTGGGACCCGTGCGCTGGCTCGATCCGCCCGGCCTCTCCGCGCGTCGCGCCTTGCTTCTCGCGCGCGAACACAACGCGCCTACCGACCTCTACGCAGTGACCGCTCGCACCGGCGCAGACGATCGCGTCGTGAGCGTTCGCGACGTCTCGAACCTCACGCGCTCGCGCGACGCGGACGAGACACAACTCACGACCGATGGACCATTCGCTGCGTTCGCAACGCGCGTCGAAGGTCGCACCGTCGCGGTCAACGTGATGGACACGCGCGGCGATCCGACCATCGCCCCGACCGATCGCGGCGCACGCGTGCGCGGTTCGATCACGCGCTGGCAACAGACCGGGCGTGCGCGCGGTTACGGCCTCGACCGCTTCGAACTGGTCACTCCGCGTGACGCCATCGATCTGGTGTTCCACGGCGGCGTGGTCGACGCGACAGCAGGCCGTGAACTCCGCGTACGCATCGATCCCGACGGCCCGCATCTTCTCGACGGTGCGGCGTTCGTGCGCGAGCGATTGCGACGCGCGGCGCCTTCGAGTGCGTGGGTCACATGGGCTGTCGACACCGTGCGCGCGATTCCGTGGATCGGCCCCGCGCCCATCGCGTGGGCGGAGACCGTGGCGTTTCGTGCCGAGCACACCATCGCGCGTGCACGCGTCGCGACCCTCGGTGATCACTCGCAACGCGACGTCGCCGAGGATCTCGCGGACGTTCTCGCGGGCCGAACGCAGACCGATGTCGAAGGGCGCGTCGAAGCATGGCCCCCCGCGGCGATCGAAGCGCTCGTATCACCACGCATCGCGCACGAGGGCGAGTGGACGCTCATGGGCGGCAGCGACGATCCGTTCGTGCGCAGCAATCCGGGCGCGCCGCCGCCAATGGCCATCACCTTTGTGCGCAGCGACAGCGAGCGTCCCGACTCACGCGTGTACGTCGCGATGTGGGATCCGCGGCAGATCGAGCTTCACGTAGCGCCCGGCGCCGACGAACCGATCGGTGCAACGGGCGAGACCGGCACCGGTGCGATTCCGCGCGACGAAGGCACGATGCGGCGCGTGGTCGCCGGCTTCAATGGCGCGTTTCAAGCGATCCACGGCGAGTACGGTGTGTTCGCCGAAGGGATCGTGCTCCTTCCCCCGAAGCCCTACGCAGCGACGGTCGCGTTGATGGCCGACGGCAGCACCGCGTTCGGTTCGTGGCCCGATCGCGACACGATCCCCGACGACATGCTCGA
>CBIHQZ010000729.1:0-4287 GCA_966212315.1 uncultured Myxococcales bacterium | reverse complement strand
ACGAAGACGGAGACGCCGTCGTTGCTGCCCATCGTGGTGTAGTGGCCGGTGACGTCGGGGGTGACGTTGCCGTAGAGCGTGATCCCGGTCGCCGTGGGGCTCGGGAGATCGGGGCCGGTCTCGTCGATGTCGGGCCAGCGTCCGAGACGAAGCGGTTGGCCGTCGGCGAAGAGTTCGAGCGGCGCATGCTGATTCGGGGTCGAGAAGCCGCGGACACGAAGGTTGCCGAAGTCGGTGATGCCTGCTGCGTCGAGGTCGGCAACGCGGATGCTCGCGCGAGCAGCCGAGTCGATGCGCGCGTAGTTCGGGTCGGTCGACGCCACCGTGGTCCACGCGCTACTCGGAATGACGGTTCCTCCGACGAGACGGGCTGGCGCGCCCGGTTGCGCGCGAACGACGACGGGTCGATCCATGGTGCCGCTCACGCTCGCATCGAGCGTGACCGTGCTGCGCACGGAGTACATCCCCGGCGCCATCCAGATCACGACGCCGCCGGCCGGGAGCGCGTTCGCGGAGACCATTGCGCGCACGACCGCGAGTGCACCCTCCAGTGTGGCCTTCGGTGCGCCCGCATCGCCGCTGGCGGCATCGTCGCCGGTGGGCGACACGTAGATGGCGCGGCCGTAGGTGACGCATTCGCACACGCCGAAGTGGCTGCCGTCGGGAAGGCATTCGCGCGTGCCGGTCGCCCCGTTGTCGCACGCGCACGACTCGATCGCTTGCGCGGTGCACGCCGCGCTCACGGCGCCGTCGCTGCCGTCGGCGATCGCGGAATCCGCGCGCGGTGCATCGCCCGCGTCGACTGCGATGACGTCGTTCGACGGTGTGTCGGCCTCTGCATCGACGGTCGGGTTCACGTGTCCGACACACGCGGAGAGGGCGAGGGCGATTGCCGAGAGCGAAAGCGCGAAGCGCATCCCGCATACTCGCCACCGAAGTCGCGACGAGACAATGACGCTTGTTCGAGCCGCATCGACGGCATCGCGAATGCTCGGGCGTCGAGGCTGCCCATGCACGAGAAGCAACCCGAACGCGGAAACTGCGGCGAGCAGCCGATCATCGTCGCGCAACGCCCCGCGCGCTCCGTGCGTTAGCATCGCCCTCCCATGAATCTCCGGCTCGCTCTCGCGTCCCTCTTTCTCTTCGCCAGCGCCGGATGCCCGTCGCCGCCCACTCCAACGGACGCCGCGTCGGATGCTTTCGACGGCGCACTCCCCGATGTCGTCACCGACGCACCCGTCGACACCACCACGACGCTGCAACACACGCTCGCAGAAGGCTGCGACCCGCTCGTGCCGACGCATTGCGGCTTTCCTTTTCCGAGCGACACCTGGCTCGTCTCGGATCCCACCGCGCCGCGCGGTCGGCGCGTGATCTTCGGACCACTCTCGCTCCCCCTCGCGCGCAACGGCGTTCGCACCGCACCCGATGCGCTCCGACTCAGCGATGGATTCTCGCCCGCCGGCTACCTCCTCACTCACATGCCGGGCGCGACGGTCACGGGACTCGCCGATGCGAATCACATCGAGCGATCGCTCGAAGCGGATTCACCGACGGTGCTCATCGAAGCCGACACGGGCGTGCGCGTGGCGCACTTCGCGGAGATCGACGCGCACAGCAATAGCAACGCATCGCGTGCCTTCATGATCCGTCCGGCGACGCGTCTGCGCGACGCCACGCGGTACATCGTCGCGATCCGCAACGTCGTCGACAGCACGGGCGCCGCGCTCGCACCGACCGATGCGTTCCGCGCGCTCCGCGACAACGGGCCGTTCCCCGCGGATCCCTCGATCGAAGCGCGCCGTGCTCGCTACGAGACGATGTTCAACACGCTCGCGACCGCCGGTGTACCGCGCGCGCCGTTGCAGATGGTGTGGGACTTCACCACCGCGAGCCGCGAGAACAACACCGAAGGGATGCTCGCCATGCGCGACGCCGCGCTCGCTTCGGTGCCCGCCGGCGGGCCGCATTACGTGATCGACACCGTGCAGCAGGACGTCAACGCCAACATCGCCGTTCGCATCGAAGGTCGCATCACCGTGCCGCTCTATCTCGACATCCCGGGGCCCGGTGGTCGCTCGACGCTCGATGCGCGCGGCATCCCGATGCAGAACGGCACCGCGGAGTATCCGTTCGTCGTGATCGTGCCGCAGCTCGCGCGCACGAGCGGGCCGCTTCCGGTGATCCTCGCGGGGCATGGTCTGTTCGGCAATCGCTACGTGGTCGACACCGATCTCTGGTCCGGTGCGACGCAGCAGTTCGGCTACGTGATGATCGCGATGGACTATCTCGGCATGGCCGATCAGGACCCACCGGTTCTCGCCGCCGCGCTCCAGGGCGGAGACCTCGCGCAGTTCGCGACCGTGCCCGACCGCGGCCGACAGGCCTTCGTGAACATGCTGCTCGCGGTGCGCATGATGTCGGGCGACTTCGCCAACGAGCCCATGTTGCAGTTCAACGGGCACAGCGCGATCGACACCACGCAGCACTACTATCTCGGCGGGAGTCAGGGCGGGATCTACGGTGCGTCGCTCATGGCGCTCAGTACCGACATCCAGCGCGGCGTGCTCCTCGTGCCGGGCGAAGCCTATTCGGTGATGCTTCCGCGCAGCGTTCTCTACGACCAGTTCGAAGTCATCCTGAACAGCATCGTCACCTCGCGTCTCGACGCGCCGTACATCCTCGATCTCGCGCAGATGCTCTGGGACCGCACCGAGCCTTCGGGGTACTCGCCGTACATCACGTCGAACCCGCTTCCGGGCACGCCGGCGCATCAGATCCTGATGGTCGGCGCGATCGGCGATCACGAAGTCCCCAACGTCGCGACGCACGAACTCGCGCGCACGATGCACCTCGGATTGCTGCAGCCCGCGGTGCGCCCGGTCTACGGGTTGGATCCCGTCGCATCGCCCTTCACGGGCTCGGCGTACTTCGAAGAAGACTGGGGTCTGCCGCCGGTGCCGGTGGGCGACCTGCCGATGGAGATGGGTGAAGACCCGCACGGCCACGTGTTCGATCCGATGCCTGTGCAGATCATGATCGATGCCTATCTCCGCACCGGCACCGTCACCAATGCCTGCACCGGAACGTGCGATCCGGGGTGACGTTCCGCCGATCGCAACGCGACCGCTCCCACGTTACGCTGCCGCGCCGTCGATGTTGCGTCGCGGCCACTCTCTGCACCACGCGCTCGTCGCGAACGACGCCCCACCCCATAGGAGTTCCATGTCGAAGACCATCCTGATCACCGGCGCCACCGGCAACGTCGCGAGCAACATCCTCCCGCATCTCGCCGGCAAAGACGTGACCGTGCGCGCGCTCGTCCGCGATCCGGCGAAGGCCGCGAAGCTCGGTGTCGAGACCGTGCAAGGCGATCTCGAGTATCACCACGCGCTGCCGAAAGCCTTCGCCGGTGCGGACACGGTCGTGATCATCCATCCGCCGGGGCCGCGCGCGCCGGCGCAGTCGTCGAACGCGCTGTGGGCCGCGAAGCAGGCGGGCGTGAAGCGTGTCGTGAGGCTCTCGGCGATCGGCGCCGGCTACGATGCACCGACGATCAACGGTCGCATGCACACGATCATCAAGCCGCACTTCTTTCTGCAGAACATGCTCGGCAACGCGCCGCAGATCGCGAAGGACGGCAAGTTCTTCTACGCGATGGGCGACGGCAAGGTGCCGATGATCGACGTGCGCGACATCGGCGAGTTCTTCGCGCGCGTGCTGCTCAGCGACGGGCACGACGGCAAGACGTACACGCTCACCGGGCCCTCGGCGGTCACGCTGCATGACTTCGCCGCGGCGGTGTCGCGCGCGACGGGCAAGCCGGTGGAATACGTACCGGTGCCGGTCGAGGCCGCGGTGCAGGGGATGAAGCAGTGGGGCATGGACGACTGGATGGTCGGCATGATGGTCGACTACATGAACGCGTACGCGCGCAACTGGGCGTCGGATGTCACGTCGGACTTCCAGCAGGTGGTCGGCAGGCCCGCGCGTTCGATCGATGAGTTCGCGCGCGACTTCGCGGGCGCTTTCAAGGGGTAGTGCAGCGCCCGAGAACGGGTACGCGGACTTCGTGAATTTGCGTGGCGGGCAAATCCCCCGTTCGTGGTGAGCAAGTTGTTGCGGCATAGCCCGCAACAACGGTGTCGAACCATGAACAGTGCGAACCCCTGTCGATCAATACGTTCCACGGCGATCGGACGCGCCGACTGCGCCTGGAGCGTCGGCGCCCCACGTGCGCAATCGCGACCAGCGCCGGCGGTCCAGGCTCTTCGTCATACCGGCTTC
>CBIHQZ010000728.1:0-4288 GCA_966212315.1 uncultured Myxococcales bacterium | reverse complement strand
GTGCCTTCGCGTACCGCAACGGCGCGGTGGAAGCCGGCGACACGGCCGGCACCGACGCGACCAGCGGCTCCGACGTCGTTCGCACGGACACCGTCGGCACCGACGCGACCGGCACCGATTCCTCCACCGGCCGCGACAGCGCCGTCGTGATGGGCAACTGTTCGTCGACGGCCCTCTCGGGCACCTGCGCGGCGTCGGTCGATCTCAACGCGATGGGCACGGCCCTGACGATGGGCACCGGCCGCACGATCACCGGCAACAACTGCGGCGCACCGGAAGCGGCTCCGTCGGGCATCGTCGGACCGTCGTGCGCGACTGCCGACGACGGCACCTCGCATGCTGGCCACGTGGTGGTTTTCGACTACACGATGCAGGGCTCGGGCGGCCTCTCCGCTTCGACCGCGGTGGCAGGCACCGAGACCGCGCTCGACACCGTCGTCTGGATCGTCGACGGATGCACCGCCACCTCGACCGAGCTCGGCTGCGCAGATGACAGCGGCGACGGCTCGCAGTCGACCGCGACCACCAACGGCGTGCTCGCCGCTGGTACGCACGTGAAGATCTTCGTGGCCGGCTACACCCCGCCGGTCCTCGACGGCGCCACGAACACCGGCACCTTCCAGCTCGAAGTCCGTGAGCTCGCGGCGAACCCCGCGGGTGGCGCGTGCTCGATGGACAGCCCCCTCTGCGTGACCGGCTACACCTGCGTCCCGGCCGCGGGCGGAACGACCGGCACCTGCAACGCCGACGGCACCGAAGGCGCGCACTGCCTCACGACCGGCACGGCCTGCACCGGCAACTCGGCCGCGGGCACGCCCCTCGGTTGCAGCGAAATGACCCCCACTGCAGCGACCCCGGGTTTCTGCCTCGGCGTGAATCCGTCCGGCGGCGTGTGCACGTCGCAGGACCCGCTCTGCGCGACCGGCTCGAGCTGCATCGCCGACATGGGCAGCACGACGATGGGTCACTGCATCGCGGACGGTGCAATGGGCGGCGCGTGCCGCATGACGGCGCCGGCGTGTGACGGCACGCTGACCTGCGGCGCCGACATGACCTGCATGTGATCGGCTCGCGCATCTCGCTCCGAAGCGAGGCGTGAACGCAAGAACGGGTCGACACCTCGCGGTGCCGACCCGTTTTCTATTTCGAGCCGCGAGAGCTGTTCAGCCGTTCTTCTTCGCGAACTCCGCCATGAAGCTCGCGAGTGTCTTCACCGCGTCCACGCTGACCGCGTTGTACGTCGACACGCGAATGCCGCCGACCGAGCGGTGGCCCTTGAGTCCCACCATCTGAGCCTTCTTCGCATCGGAGACGAACTGATCCTCCAGCGCCTCGCTCGGCAGACGGAACACTACGTTCATCAGCGACCGCGATTCCTTCTCCACCGGCGCTCGGTAGAAACCACCCGCCGCGTCGATCGCGCCGTAGAGCACGTCGCCCTTCTCGCGATTCCACTTCTCGATCTGCTCGAGACCGCCGATCGACTTCTGCCACGCGAGCACGTTGCGAATCATGTAGATCCCGAACGTCGGGGGCGTGTTGTAGAGCGAGTTGTTCTTCGCGTGCGTGTCGTAGCGGAAGATCATCGGGATGTCCTTGCGCCCCGCGTCGACGACCGACTTGTGCGCGATGACCACGACGACGCCCGACGGTCCGATGTTCTTCTGCGCGCCGGCGTAGATGAGCGCGTACTTCGACACGTCGAACTTCTTCCACAGGAAGTCCGACGACATGTCCGCGACGAGCGGCACCTTCCCGCTGTCCGGGATGTAGTGGAACTGCGTGCCGTAGAGCGTGTTGTTCGTCGTGTAGTGAACGTACGCGGCGTTCGGATCGATCTTCAGTTCGTCCTGTTTCGGCACGCGCACGAACGTCTTGTCGGCCTTGGTGTTCGCTGCTTCGCGCACGGTCCCGATGCGCTGCGCCTCTTCGTACGCCTTCTCGGCCCAGCCGCCGGTGATCACGTAATCCGCGCTCTTTCCGGCGGGGAGCATGTTCATCGGCACCATCGCGAACTGCTGATGCGCGCCGCCCTGCATGAAGAGCACGTGGTAGTCGTCGCTCACGCCGAGCAGTGAACGAAGCAGCGCGATCGCCTCGTTGTGCACCGCTTCGTATTCCTTGCCGCGGTGGCTGTGCTCCATGATCGACATCCCGCTGCCCTGGAAGTCGAGCATCTCGTCGCGTGCGCGCTCGAGTGCGGGGAGGGGCAGGGCGGCCGGACCGGCATTGAAATTGATCACGCGGCTCATGCGAACGGGCTCCTTTGTGAGGGACGCGGAGCGTACCAAACCTCGCGCGCGCGATTCGAAGCGAGATGTGCTGTACGGCGTCCAGTGCGCGATTGATCTCGTTCGTCTGCATAGCGAATGACGCACACACCCCAACGGCCGAGCGCTGTAGCCTTGCGAGGCGCGGGCGTGATAGGCCAGTGCGCCCTTTCGGAGGTACACGTGGCGGAGACGACGATGGCGCCGCAAGCACGCGCCGTTCGCGGGTTGGAAGCAGCAGCGTTCGTGTTGCGACACGCTGTCGACGCGTACGCAGTCGCCGGTGGCGAGGGCGCGCGTCGGCTCGGCGTGGCGCTCGCGCAGTTCACGCAAGGGCCCACGCGTCTCGCGGGCGAAGGGCTCGATGCCGCCCGCGCGGCTGTCGGTCACGCGGCAGCGGGCAAACGCACCGCGCTCATCGTGTCCGGCGATGGTGTGCTCGAGGCGCTCCCCGCCATTCGCGAACTCGCGCGTACCGGGATCCCGGCGCTGCTGGTGATTCCATCGCATGGCAGCGACATCGGCGGAACGCTCCCGCAGGCGGGGCTCGACGACATCGTGCCGCTGCAGTCCCTCGCGGTTGGAATCCTCGTCGCGTCGGATGCATCGCAGGTCGCAGACCTGTTGCTCGCGGGACTTCGCGCGGCGAGTGATCGCGGCGCGCCGTGGGCTGTCGCGTTCGAACTCGGCGCCGTCGGTCTCGCGCTCTCCAACACGCGCCTGCCCGAAGTCGATGTGGTGAAGCAGTGGGTCGCGAATCTCGCGATGCCCACGAGCGAGCATGGTTCGCTGCCGCCGCCCGATCGCGATCTCGAGCGCTATCAGCGCGACGTGGAGCGTTTCAGCTTCGCCGTCGGCGCGGCGATGCGCGATCTCGAGCGACAGGTTCGGCACACGGTCGCGCCCGTGATCTTCGAAGGTGCTCGCGATCCCGAAGTGGTCTTCGTCGCGGCCGGGTCCGCTGCGCGCGCGGCGCGACAAGCGGCGCCTCACGTTCAGACCGGCGGCGTGAAGAACGCAGCGGCTATCCAGGTCATTTCGCTGCGTCCGTTTCCTGCGGCCGAAGTCGTGCGACTCGCATGGCGAGCGCGCGCGGTGATCGTGCACGAACCGCATCCCGAACCGCTCGGCGTCGGCGGCACGCTCTCGGATGCAGTGCGCGCTTCGTTCGCGGATGCGCTCACGTGGCACCCGGGATTCGCGGGCATCGGTCGCATTCCGCCGGTGGTCACGGTGCTCGGCGACGATGTCACCGCCGCGCAGTGGCTCGCGCTCGCCGAGCAGGTCGCGCAAGCGGGGGATCCGCCGCGGCTGGTGGTCGCCGACAAGGCGCGCACCGGCAGCAGCGCGCCGGAAGCACGCATCGAGATCGTGATGGCGGAAGCCGAGCGCGAGAACGCATTGCGTCTCATCGTCGACTGGCTCGCTCGCACGAACGTGACGGTGAGCGCGCATGCGCACGAGCCGACGCGCGCATCCCTCGCACTCGCGCGCGCGACCGATGCACGCGGTCCGTCGACCGTGCTGCTGGTCTGCTCGGGCGCACCGTTCGAGCCCGCGCGGCTCGAATCGCTCCCGGCTTCGAGTGTCGTCGTGCTCGCGGGTGATTTCCCGGATCGCGTTCTTGCCGACACGATGCGCGCGTGTGCTCCGCGAGGGATCCGCGTCGCCACGCTCCATCCGCAGGGCGGCGCGCTCCGCAGCGATGCGGCACTCGCAGCCACGGTGGGTGCGTTGCTGCCGGGCCTCGCGGGCGAAGCATTCGAAACCGCCGCGAAAGAACTTGCAGGCGCTGATGCGACAGCGGTGCTGGCGCAGACGCGTGCGTTCGGAGAAGCGCTACGGGGACAATTCGGCTGAGGGGTCGAGCGCGGCGTGCGGTGTGTCTTGCTCGCGCGCCCCGCGCTCTGGTATCAACCGATGGATAGCTTCGCGTGAGCCGCGGGACGGGTACGCCGGTCCGTACGAGCGACGAAGAGCTTCGGGGTTCGACCCGGGGCGACTCCATCGTGGAGGAC
>CBIHQZ010000727.1:0-4289 GCA_966212315.1 uncultured Myxococcales bacterium | reverse complement strand
GCGCGATCGACGACGTCGTCGCACGAATGATGGCGAAGCGTGCGATCGAGCGGTTTCCCTCGATGGAAGCCGCGGTTTCCGCCCTGCGTGGCGCGATCGAATCCGCCCCCGCGCCATTTGCCGGCACGGCCGCTACGGTGGCGAATCGTCCGGCCCCCGCACTGCCACCACCCGCCGCTTCATCGTGGGCCGGCGCGCCGAACGTCGGCCCGAACACGCAGCCGCATCCGACCGCGGCGCCGATGTCGACGATCGCGCCCGCGGGCATGGTGCCCGCGAAGAGCCCGTCACGTTTGATCCCGATAATCGCGATCGCAGCAGTGCTCGGAATCGGCATCTTCGCAGTGACGCGATTGCGCGGCGCCGAGCAACCGGTCGCCGCGACGCCCGCTCCGGTCGCGAACACGCCCGTCACTCCGACACCTCCCGAGCCCACGCGAACCGCAGCGAACCCGACGAACCTCGCGAACGTCGCGCAGCCGGCTACGCCGCTTCAACCGCAACCCGTCGCGAATCCCGCCGATGCCGCGACCGCGGCCGTCGTACCGCACACCGTCGGCGCCTCGTCGCACAACTGTCGCGATGGACACTGCATCTGTCGCAACGCGCTTCCGTGCAGTTACACCTGCGGAGACGAACCGTGCGACGCGCTCTGCGAACGCATGCGCGACTGCCGTGGCACCTGCGGCGATCACTGCCAGCAGACGTGCCGCGACGGACAGCAATGCGATCTTCGCTGCGGCGACGACTGCCACGTCACCTCGCGCAACGTGCACGACACCCGCGTCTCGTGCGGAGAGAACTGCGCCGTCGACTGCAGCATGATGATGGTCTGCTCGGTGCGGATGCAGTCGGGCGACGTGACCTGTGGCGAACGAACCGGCCGATGCGACGTGCAATGCCACATGCCCGATGGCGCCTGGGCGATGGCGACGCGTTGCGCTCGCGGTCGCTATCACTGCCCGCCCGGCCCGTGTCCGTGAGCGTGCGCCACGGTGCGCCAATTCCGCGAATCGTGCAGACCGTGGTGCCGCGGCGCCGATGAGCCTTTGCGATTCGAAGCCATTTTCTCGGCTCTTTTCACATCCGGCACGCTCGTCGCAATCGCGGCGCTCATGAAACTTCGCTCGCTCGCATTCGTCGCATCGTTCGGAGTCGTCGCGGCGACCGGATGCGCCCCGGCTCCGTTGACCGTCAGCGTCGACAACCAGAACCTCTCGTTCAATCGGATCGACACGACGGCCGAGAGCACGACGGATGTCATCGCGGTCACCGTCACCGGCAGCGCCGATCCCGTCCCGAGCGCGATCGACGACGAATACACGTTCTCGCTTCGGCTCGGATTCAACCGGGCGATGCTCGCGACCGCACCGCTCCACGCGCCACTCACCGTCCACGGTGTCGCGCAGTTCGGCGCGAGGAATGCGAACACCGGCGGCACCCCGACGTCCACCGCCGAAGCCGCGAGCGACCAGTCACCGATCGTCGTGAATGCATCGGCCTGGTCGCAGTGCTTCTGCTCGCGAACCGGCGGCGAGATGCAGAGCTGGACCGGCACGGTCGTTGTCGACGCAATCACCGCCGAGAGAGCGAGCGTCCACTACGACCTCGTTCTCGACGGCGGGATTCCGAATCGCACCTTCCAGACGTCCGCCCACGCGACGTTGAGCGGCTCGGTCCCGGTGCCCTTGCGCTGAGACTCGATTCGGCACCCCTGACTATCTCGTCAAGATAGCCTGACTATATTTTCTTGCGCCCCCGCGGACGCTTCTCGGTTGGCGCATCGGTCTCTTCGGACGACGCACCCTCGTCGCCCACCGCCGGCGTGAGCGCTTCGTTCCACGGCTCACCCGCGCGCCACGCGGGCTTCGCGTCGACGCCCCATCCTGCGCGCCGCACTGCCCCATCGAACCACTCGAACCAGAAGATCGCACCGTCCGCGCGCGCGGCTTGATCGAGGCACGCCACCCGCGTTTCTCGTCCATCGCCGTGTTCGATCGTCGTCGCGAGCGCGATGTGCGAGTGACCGCAGAAGAGCCATTGCGGCGCGATCTGCTCGACCAGGCCGCGCGTGTGCGCATTGCCGATCCACGGAAAGCGATACGCCCTCAGCGCGCGATGGATCCCGTGCTTCTCGGCCCTCGCGCGCGCCACCAGACCACGCGGCCATTCGTGCACCAGCATGATGTCGACGTCGCGAGCCGCCGCGAGTGCATCGAGTTCGGCGCGACGAAAGTATCCGGCCTGCTTGCGATGATCGGCCGTGTCGGGCGGCTCGATGGCCGTGTCCACGAAGCGCGGTGCGAAGATCCCCGAGAGCCAGGCCACTCGCATTCCGCCGAAGGATTTAAGCCCGGCGCGCCCTAGATATCGCACGCCGCCCGCGAACACATGGCCATCGCGGTAGGCATCGAGGGTCGCGAAGTCCTCGTTGTTCCCCGCGATGAAATCGATCGTGCGCTTTGCGTCGCGTGTGCCGTCGACGAAGCTCGCGAACTCGGGTGCCATTGCCCGTCTTGCCGCCCGCTCGCGATGGCGCGTCGGATCCGCGTACGCCTCGACGTCGCCGACCGCGAAGACATGGTCGATCGATGCGCCGAGCGCCCCTTCCAGCCGATCGAGCCATTCGTGCACTCGGACGAAGCGCCCATGGATGTCGCCGACGATCGCGACGTGCATCCGCGGATGATCCCGCGATCCCGAGCGATGGCCCGTGACCCGCGTCACGGCGCGATCTCGAGCGAGCTCGAAGCGCACATCGACCTTGGCAAGCACCCCATTTGTCGCCAAGTCTCTGCGCGATGCCGCTTCGTGACGCGCGCGACGACGACGCCGACGGACTCATCGCGTTGATCGGCGGTGTGTTCGCCGAATACCCGGGATGCCTGCTCGACGTCGACGGCGAGATTCCGGAACTGCGCGCGATCGCGACCGCGTTCCATCGCTGGCGCGGCGAGTTCTGGGTGCTGGAAGAAGCCGGCGAGATCGTCGCCTGTGTCGGCTATTCGCGCGGTGGCGACTCCGACGCGGTCGAGTTGCGAAAGCTCTACGTGCGCAAAGACCACCGCGGTCGCGGCCTCGGATCTTCGCTCTGCGATCGGGTCGAATCCACGGCGCGTGCGCTCGGATCGCACACCGTCGAACTGTGGAGCGACACCCGCTTTCTCGACGCGCATCGACTCTACGAGAAACGGGGCTATGTCCGGGGCAGCGAGACGCGCGCGCTCCACGACGTCAGCGACACGGTCGAGTACTACTTCGCGCGCACGCTCGACCGTTGACGTGCGCATCCCATCGTGACAATCACACCAACCGAGGAACACCGTGACCGACTCCATCTACTCCGAGATCGACTCGTCGAAGCAGGACGCGAAGTGGCAAGCCCCGAAGCTGATCGCGGTGGGCGCCGTAGCCCTCCTGATCGCACTCGCGATCATCTACGCCGCCGCTTCGATCATCGGCGAATAAGCCTCAGGCCGCTTCGCGGTACATGAACCGCAGCGCCTTCGGCAGCCGCCGGCGCCAGTTCGCTTCCGAATGCGTGCCGCGCGGATCGGGTCGCCACATCAATTGCTTCTCGCCGTAGCCGCGCGATTGCAGATGGCCCGCCATGCGCGCCGCCATCGGCATCATCCGTCCCTCGCGTCCGCCGCAGTCGAGGTACACGCGCGAGATCATCGGTGTCGGCTGCCGCTGGATCCAATCGAAGATCGCCCCACCGCCTACCCATAGCGATGGGGACATCACGATGGCGCCGCCGAACAGATCGGGGCGTTTGAAGTGCCCGTACAGCGCGGCGAGCCCGCCCATCGACGATCCGCACACCGCGGTGCTCACGGGACCGCGCGCGATGTGAACGTGCTCGGCGACGGTCGGAATCACGCTGCGGCCGATCCACTCGAGGAACACATCGAGCTTCCCTTCGTTGCCCTGCACCGAGAAGGGCGACAGTTCGCGAATGCGGCCTTCGTTGCCGTGATCGATGCCCACCACGATCGGCGGGCGTCGCTTCGCGGTCGCCAGATCGTCCACCGCGGTATGTGCGTGCCAGCCGCCTGCGAACGACCCGTGATCGTCGAACACGTTCTGACCGTCGAACATCACGAGCACGCGATTGGCGCGGTTCGCGTCGTAGCCGCGCGGGAGCCAGATGCGAAGGTTGCGATCGTGGCCGAGGCCTTCGGGACGCACTGGGCCGACGATCTTCATGTGCCCGAAGGGGGCGGTGTTGGGCGGAATCCGCGAGGTGCGAGCCACGGCGCCGGATCTAATGCGGAGTCGGCGCGGAC
>CBIHQZ010000726.1:0-4293 GCA_966212315.1 uncultured Myxococcales bacterium | reverse complement strand
CCAGCCCCTCTCTCGACGACGCCCGCGTTCGCGCGTTACGCGTTTGCGTCGGAGGGAGAGGGGCGCGGCGGCAGCCGGGGGTGAGGTCACACCGCCGTCGTCCTACCGCCGCCCCGTCACCACCGCGCGCGTCGCATCCGGCACCAACTGCTTCAGCTGCCACGCCTGCACGAACACGCGCCGTTCCGCCGCCGCCAGCGCGTCGCGCATGTGACCGATCGCGCGAGCCGGCAATGCCACCATCGCGAGGCTCGTGACGAGAAGGGTGAGCAACGTCGCGTTCGCGGGCAGCAACGTCGCGCGCGGAAGGATCTGCATCGCGCCGTCGGCGAACCGATACGCCGCAGGAGCGATATGCAGTTGCTCGAGCGCGAACGGCACGAGGATCGCGAGCAGCGCGCCAACGGTGACGTAGCGGCGCTCGGCCGGATCGCCATGCATGCAGAACATGTTGGCGTTCGTTGCAGCGAGTGCGGGCACCACGACGAGCGGACCCACGAGCCAACTCGCGGCGGCGATGGTCACCGTCGTCGAGATCAGCAACAAGAGACGATGCACACGTCTGACGCGCTGTTGTCGTGACGACCACAAACCCAGCAGCCCCGACATGAGGCTGCCGAAGAACACGATCGACGTCGGGAGCCACAGGCGCACGCCCATCAGCACGATGAGCGGAATGAATGCGAGCCACAGCAGATAGCGCTGCCCGAGCGACCGCATCGCGTGGCGGCGTCCTTCGTTCGCGCGCTGCTCGAGTTCGGCGTTCGCGTCGGGTGGGAGTTCGCGCGGCGTACTCGCGATGACATCTGCCATCGTTCGCAGCGCATCGGCATGCGTCGGATCGAGCGCGAGTGCGCGTCCGAGTTCGCGGAGCGCTTCGAGCCGGCCACTCGACGAGTCGCTCGAGCGCGCACGCGCCGCCGCGACATGGCCCGCCGCGAGCTTCCTCCGCATCTCGATCGCGAGTTCGGCATCGAGGTACGACTCGATCGCGTTCGCGAGATCGCGTGCCGTCGCATATCGCTCGTTCGGGTCGCGCGCCGTTGCGCGCACGCAGATCTCGTCGAGTTGCGGCGCGATTCCGGACCGCACCACCGAGGGGCGAGCGTCGCACCCGCCGAGCGTCGACACGATGAGGTCGGCGATCGTGTCTGCGTGATGCAACGGACGCAGTGCCAGCACTTCGAACAGGATCGCGCCGAGCGCGTACACATCGGTGCGCTCGTCGAGCTGATCGACTTCGCCGCGCGTCTGTTCCGGCGCCATGTACCCCGGCGTTCCGAGCATCTGCCCCGCTTGCGTCTGCGACCGTGACGCATCGTCCGAGTCCGATACGCGCGCGATCGGGGTCGTCGCGTTGCCGGGTTCGTCCGCGAGACCCACCAGTTTCGCGAGCCCCCAGTCGAGCACGCTCACTTCGCCGTAATCGCCGAGCATGATGTTCGCCGGTTTGAGGTCGCGGTGGAGCACGCCGCGTCGATGCGCGAAGTCCACCGCCAGGCAGATGCTCACCACCGCGTTCAGCAATCGCCGTTGCGAGAACCGACTCCCTGTCGCGAGATCACCCGATGCGAGCCCCTCCACGATGGCGTCGAGCGTGAAGCCCGCGACGCGTTTCATCGTGAAGAACGCGGCGCCGTCGGGGGTCGCGCCGACGTCGTACACCGGCACGATCGACGGATGTTCCAGCTGTCCCTGAACCCGCGCCTCGCGAAGGAATCGCGCCGTGGTCACCGGGTCGCGCACGCGTTCGCTGCGAATCACTTTGAGCGCGACATCGCGACCGATGACATGGTCGCTGCACAGCGAGACATCGCCCATGCCGCCGATGCCGAGTCGATCGAGATGCTGGTATCGCTCGCCGAACGGTGCGGCGATCGTGAGCCCTTGCAGCGATTCGGCGACCGGTTCCATCGACGGAAGCGGGATGGCGACACCGGTGTGCGAAACGACGGGGCGATCGTGGATCGTGGCCTTGCCGTCGTGCGTCGACACCTCGCCGCGCGTGGTCTTGAGCATGGCGGTGATCGTGCCATCGCGTGCTCGCAACGGTCACCGCCGATTGTTGATGCGGGACGCTACGCCGCAGCTCGGGACGCGGCTTCTTGCAGCGAAACGAACCGGTACCCTTCGCGCTGCAGGTGCTGCACGGTCGCGCGCAGCGTCTCGATCTTTCGTTCGACCGCGACCTCGAGATCGCGTTGATTGCGAGCCAGTGATTCGAGTCCGTCTTCCCGCGCGCCGAGCAGGTCGACACCGTGCAACTCGAGGTTCACGAGCGGGCGTCCGACGATCATTCGGGTGAGCCACGCGGCGCGATCCGGCCCGGCGAGCATCACGGACGTACCGATGTACGGCAGCCGGAGCCCGCGCGTGACCCCGATGGGAAGCTCGACGAGCGCGTCAGAACCCTTCCCGCGCGACCAGTACGGACGACCGATGCGATACGGATCGGCGGGCGAGCGAAGCACCGCGGGGGTGTCGACGATCGAATGCGAGCGCCGGCCACGCGCGCGGATCAGCCCGATCGCAGAGACCTTGGCGCCGTAGTACGCGGGGCAGGGGAACACCGACGAGTCGTAGGCAACGCCCTCTTCGGAGAGCACGTCGAACAGCTCGTCCGTGATCGTGTAACCCGGTGCGCGAAAACCCACGGGCCGCCGTCCGGTCGCGCGCTCGATCGAGGCGATCGCGTCGACGACTTCCGCGCGCATCTCTTCTTCGCCGAGTCGAACCAGATCGTAGCGATGGTTCTGCGTGTGATTGGCGAGTTCGTGTCCCGCGTCGCCGAGTCCACGGGCCGCGGCGGCGGAGGGCTCGTGCTCGAGATCGCGGCCGATCACGAAGAACGTGCAAGGGACGCCGAGTGCGGCGAGCAATTCGCGATAGCGCGGGACCGCGCGGTCGTACACCGCGTGTGCGGTCGCGTCGGACGCGCCCGCGAGTCCGTGGATCGAGTGGTAGCAGGGGATCTCGTCGAGATCGACCGAGAGAGCAGCCAGTTTCACGACGCGGAGGCTATACCACTCACCGCGAATTTCGTGACGCGATGTGCGTCCCGGCGGCGCTAGTGCCGAGTCGCTGCCACACTGGCCGCACGCGCTCCGTCGTTGATCGCGTGTCGCACGCAGTGGCATTCTCACTTCGTGGCGGCTTCGGATTCGACGCCCATGACGATTGCGTCGCTCGAACGCGCACTTGCCCGGGAGCGCGAACGGACGCGCGCGCTGCGTGAAGTCGGGCTCCTCCTCGATTCGACGGTCCCGCGTGACGAACTGCTCGGGCGTGTACTCGCAGCGGCCGCGCGCGTAACCGAAGCCGAGCGGGCGACGTTGTATCTCGTCGACGACGACGGGACTCGCCTGGTCTCGCACGCGATGGAAGGCGGTGACGGTCCCGGTCGCATCGTGCTCACGCTGGGCGAGGGGATCGCTGGCACCGCTGCCAAGGAACGCCGCACGGTGTCCGTACCCGACGCGTACGGTGATCCGAACTTCGCGCAGGCCTTCGATCAGCGCACCGGGTTTCGCACGCGCTCGGTTCTCGCCACGCCGATGCTCACCCCCGACGGACGCGTCGTCGGCGTGCTGCAGGTGCTCAATCGCCGCGAGATCGGCGCATTCGACGACGACGATCGCGCGATGCTCGAGGCGCTCTCGGCACAAGCTGCCGTTGCGATCGAAGGTGCGCGCCATCTCGAACAAATGGTCACGACGAACCGCGATCTCGTCGACATGCGCGGGCAGCTGGAACAATCACTCCGCGAACGCAATCTGCTCCTCGAGATCGAGCAACTGCTCTCGCGCACCGACTCGCTCGATGCGTTTCTCGGCGGCGCGCTCGAAGGGTTGATGCGCGAGTGCAAAGCCGAGTCGGGGGTCGTGCTCATCGGCGACGACGCGGGCAACGCACTCACCATTCGCGCGGTGCGCGGCACCGACAACGACGCCGCACTCCTCGGCAAGAGTCCGCGCGCGAACCCGCTGGCGGTGCGCGTGATGGACAGCGGCGAGTCGATTCTGTGCGTCGACTGCGTGTCCGACACGGAGACCGGCGAACTCTCGGTGCTCCCGGGATCGCGCCCCGAGTCGCTCGCGATCGTGCCGCTGCCCGGGGAAAACGGGCCCATCGGTGTGATCGAGCTGCGCAATCATCAGCGCGGTCACTTCACCGAGGCCGACCGCGGGCTGCTCGCGCTCGTCGCCGCGAATCTCTCGACCGGCGTCGAACTCGCCAACGCGCGCAACGAACGCGAGCGCGCCACGCGCCTTGCCGCGGTGGGCCGCATTCTCT
>CBIHQZ010000725.1:0-4305 GCA_966212315.1 uncultured Myxococcales bacterium | reverse complement strand
AAGTGCGTCGCGAGTTCGATCAGGTACGGCTCGGGCATCGAGCGGTCGAGCCGGGCCAGCTCCGTCGCGAGGCGCTGAATCGCTTCGACGCGCGCATCGCGAAATCGCCACGGTACGCTGGCGTCGTATCCCTGCTCGATGGCGCGATCGCCGCGCGCACCGAAGTCCTCGGTCAGCAATCCGTCGGCTGCCGCGAGCGCATGCAGCGGGGTCCGCGGGTAGAGTCGCAGCCGCGTGTGAACCGTTTCCGTGCGCAACTCGTCGAAGCGCACTTCTCGCATCCAGCGTGCGTTCTCGAGCAGCGACTCCGGCGTCGTCCATGGCGTGAAAAGCACGATGCCGTGCGCGCGGTACTTCCGGTACTCGAACGATCGCGGATGACGCGCGGCCAGTTCGCGCAGCTTCTCGATCGCGCTCACGTTGTCGGCAACGCTCACACCCTTGTTGAACAACTCGAGGTGGAAGGCATCGAAACTCTCGAAGCCCACCAGGTACACGTGCAACACGCTCCCGCTCGCGGTCGCAGAGACGAGCGCTCGTTCCATCGCGGTATCGCCGAACTCGAGCAGCCAGTCGACTCGCGACTTGATCATCAGCTCGATGCCCCGGAGCGCCGGATCGTGTGCGATCGCGTCGAAGAACGCAGGGAGGAACGGATGCGGGCGTTCGTCGGTGAGAAGTACCTCGCGAGCCTCGGGATTCGCCGCCCGGATACGTTTCCACTGCGAGAGCCACGTATCCACGACGTCGGTTTCGCTCGGCATCGCGTAGGCGCCCGAGTTGTCGAGGCAGAAGGAACAACCGCGCGTCTGGATGCGGCTGCCATCGAGTGCGGCCCGTTCGAAGAGCGGGTTCTTGCGCGTGTCGAGAAGGAATGGGCAGCCGCTCGCGGGTCCCGAAATCGTCGGCCGGCGCTCGCCGCGGTCTCCGTCGAGTGCGACTGGTGCGAGCGTCCCGTTTGCTGGCTCTTCGACGCGCGGCAGGCGGCGGAGTTCGCGTGCTCGGGTCGGTCGCCACAGAGGGCCGTCGGCGATCGGCTCGCCGCGCACGAGTGCGAACAGATTCTCTTCGTCGACTACGTGATCGAACGCGGTATCCGCTGCGGCCGCGACACCGCCGGTCACGCGCACGACCCACGTGCCCGGACGCAGCGCGGCGCGAATCGCGTCGACCACGGCGCGATCCCACGCGCGGGTCATCACGACCAGATCGGGATCACGTGCCGCGACTTCGCGCCCGATGCGGGCAAGCCACGCCTCGGGACCGGCCGTGTCGACGTCGCGAACGCTGCGCAGCAGTTCGACCGCGTGCCCGAGTGCGCGGAGACGGCCACCGGTGCTTCCGATCGCGGCGTCGCCGACGAACCCGTCGTCGCGTGCATAGAGATCCAGAATGACGATCGAGCGCGCTGCGCCGTCGCTCACGACACGACCTTGAGCCGCTTCGCTGCGCGCGCCACTGCAGCCGGCAGTGCACCGCGGCGACGGGCGTCCGCTTCACCGCGCACAGCCGAACGAGCCGCGCGAATCTCACCCAGCCATTCTGGCTTCGCGCCGAGCGCCCAGCGCTCGAAGGCATCGACGTCGCGTACGACCCGCTCGACCTCGTCGGGGTCCTGGTAGAAGTCGAGTCCTTCGTGGTTCTCGGGATTGAGCGCCATCAAACGGATCGGGAGGTTCCTTGCGCGCGCGAGTTCGCCGAACGCGATCATCGACTGCGACGCCGCGGGCTGCACCACGAAGCTCAGCGTGATGCCGAACCAGCGGTGGTGCTCACCGCGGAATCGAAGCAGCGCATCGAGGTTCGCGAGCCACTGCGCGAATGGCACGCCGCGCTGCACGCGTTCGTACACGTCCGCGGTGCCGGCGTTCACGCTCACCGTCACGTTGCCGAGCGTGCACCGCTTCATGTTCCGCAGCGCGCTCTCGGTGAGCAGGCTTCCGTTCGTCACCAGATCGACCGCCGCGTCGGGCCAGCGCGCGACATCGAACTCGCGCAGGAATCGCATCGTGTGCTGATTCGCGAGCGGCTCTCCGCCGAGGAAAGTGAGCGATTGCAGCGCGGGCATGAACTCGGGGAGTTCGTCCCAGATCGACTCGGGCAGTTCGCGTCGCGGGGTGCGGCCGTGATCGCACATGATGCAGTTGTAATTGCAGTACGTGCTCGGGCAGAGCGCGAGTCGCAGCGGCTTCGCGCGGATCACTTCGCGTCGTTCCGCGATCTCCTCCGCGAGCAACAACTGGTTCTTCACGAACGCGTCCGAGCCGCTCTGGATCGTGAATTCACGTTCCGCGAACTTCTCGTCGTGTAGCCGAGAACAGATCGGCAGACACAATGACGACAGATCCGTCCCCGACATCACGCGACGCGCGATCTGGTAGCCAGCGCCGTTCCATACTTCCGTGAGCGAGCTACCGTGCACGCCGCCGCGATCGCCTTCGGTCCACGTCGAGCAGCACTGCCGTACCTTCCCGTCGGGATCGACGACTTCCATCGTGGTCCAGGGGGTCACGCAGATCACATCGGGTGCGCGTCGCTTCTTCACGATGGCGGACGGCACCGGTGACTGCGTCGACCGCGGTCGTTCCCACGGCAGCGCGCTCACGCGCATCGGCTTCAGCGCACGACGCGCCTCCTCGTCGAGCGCCTCGGGGTCATTCCAATGACACTGCGACGCCAGTGAACAGTCGGCACACACCGGCATCGCGCGGTTCGGTGTCTCGCGTGGCGACAACGTCGAACGCCACGCGGTCGGCCGTGCCTCCCACGCGTCGGGAGCCGCGCATGGCGGGAGATATCCACGGTCGGACATGCGATGCGCGCTGAAGTTCACGTTGGCGCAGAGCGAGAGCGTCTTGCCGATCGGCCCCGGATGCATCGCGACCGGCGCCGCCCCCCAATCCTGGCGGATCAATTCGAGCCAGACGCGTCGCGGCGCGAGACGTCGCGCGAGCGGGACGACGATCGGAAACGTCTTCGGCCGCACGCACACGCGCACTTCCGTCTCGAGCCCGATCGACTCTGCGTCCGCGATCACGCGCTCGCCATCGCCGACCTTGAGCGCTTGGAGCATTCGCTCCCCAGCGCCTTCGATCTGCACCAACAAGCCCGTCACGCCGAGCGTCTTCAGTCGCGTCAGTGTCGCAAGATCGAACGCACGTGCCGGCGCCTCGAGCCACACGCGCTGCGGCTTCTCGCGTGCCGAATTGCGTGTGAGATACGTCTCGAGCGCGCCCCACCGCGTCGCGTCGCCGCCGCCGAGCAGAACGTCGCTCGGTTCGGAGACCGCGAGCACTTCGTCGACCGTTGCTTCGCGCCGCCCCTGATGACAGGCCACGCACGACGGGCACGGCGTTGCGCAGCGTCCGACGACCTCGATCCGAGCGCTCACGAACCCACCTCCACAAGCGCCGGATCGCGTCGGATCGGCTTGAACTCGGACTCGCCGTGCAGGTCGACGTAGTAACGCGGCACGCCCATGCACGCATGAGACGCGTCGCACGAACGGCAAGCGTCCACGCGCGTCATCCACTCGCTTTCCCACGCGTGCAATCGAGGACGCTCGGTTTGCGCGAGGATCGGGCCGAGGTAGTTCTCGTCCGCACCGAGCACACACAACGCCGGAATCCCCGTCGGATCCTGCAGATCGTGGAGCCGGTATCCCAGCGCGCGTCCGCGATCGATCGCGCGGCGTAGTGCTGGGGCGTAGTCGGCATACCGCGCGATGTGACGCATGGCTTCGCCACGATCGGGGAACTCGTTGCGCGCCGAATGGAACTGGATCACCAGCTGGTCGCGATACGCGCTCCACCGCGTGTGCACCATCTCGACGAACGCTTCCAACAGATGGCAGTTGTCGCGGAAGACGAGGTGGTTGAGCAGGCACTGCACGCCGTTCGCGAGGAGCGCGTCGATGCCACGGAGCGTGCGCGCGTGGGTGCCCGGCGCTGCAGTGAGCGCATCGCTGATCGCGCCGTCGGGGCCGTGCAGCGAGATCTGCGCGTGCGTGAGGCCGGCTTCACGCAGCGACGCCGCGAAGCCCGCACGATCGAGAAGTACCGCATTGGTCTGGATCTCGATGCGCTCGAATCCGAGCGTTCGCGCGTGGCGTACGTGATCGACCAGATCGGGTGAGAGCGTCGGCTCACCGCCCGTGATGATCACGCGCTTCGACCCACGCCCACGCGCATCGCGGAATGCAGTGCGAATCTTCTCGGCACTGAGTTTCACTTCCATGTCCGCGAGTTCGCAGAACGTGCAGACCTGATTGCAGCGATAGATGATTCCGATTCGACTCGTCGGCTC
>CBIHQZ010000724.1:0-4308 GCA_966212315.1 uncultured Myxococcales bacterium | reverse complement strand
GTGGACGACTTTGACACCCGCAGGGCTCGAGATAGCCGTCGAGGTCGACCAGGTAATAGATCCGCAGCGAGGGCGTCGCCGCCGGACCGGTTGCAGCCGACGAATCCGCATGCGCGCGATCGGGCGTGACGGTCGAACCGTGGCGCGCACCGTTGCACGCAGCGCCGAGTCCGACGAGCGCGGTGACGACGAGAACGAACAGCAACCCGAGTCGCGAAAGGGTAGGGGAGAGACGCATCGAGGGGTGCTGTTGTAGCGCGGCTTTCGTGTGCCGGGCACGCGGGATTCGTGCGCGGGCGACGACGTGTGGTTTCTACAGGAGTGCTTCGACGATGCGCGAGACCAGCACTTTGGGAGACGCCGACGCGACGATGATCGGCAGGATCGGGACGAGCACGCCGGCCGCAAGGTTCTGTGCGACGCGCTTCTCGATCGGGATGAACCGCATGTGGAGGATCACCTCGTAGACGTTGATGAGGTCCGCCATGTTCTGCGCGTCGAGATCGCGGAGGCTGTCCCCCTCGGTCGGCGGCGTCGCGTCGATCCACGCGCGATCGAACCGGCGGATGTAGCGCTGGACGATGACTGCGTAGTTCGCCGCGCCATCGTGGGCCACACGTCGCAACCGCCGGTTGAAGAACAGGATCGGCGCCATGACGATCACCGTCGTGAGCACGATCTCCGCGATGATCGGCCCCCAGAGGCGGTCGATCGGAAGATGACGATTGAGCATCGCGTCGATCCACGTGGCGGACACCACGAGGCTCGGGCCGAAGGTCGCGAGGAAGAACGACGACGTCGCGACGCCGATGAATCCCAGTCCCGCCGAACGATCTGCGTGGGTCGGCAGAAGCTGGAGATCCAGACGCGATGTGCGCCACAAGAAGTACGTCCAGAGCAGCCAGCGCCACACCCAGTTGAGCATCACGAACTGGAAGATCGGGAGCTGAACGCCGACGTACCACCAGCCGGCGACCGTGAGTCTGCGGGCCGTCCCCGCACTCTCGACGACCGACCATGCGTGCGACGGCAAGGCGAGGCCATGCGTTGCGCTCACGACGCTGCCGACGAGCGAAATCGCGACGAGCAAGGCGAGCGCCAGCGGTGCGTCCCGGGCACGTTCGATCGTGTCGAGGGTGGCTTCGAACGCGGTGAGTTCGGACCGCTTGATCAACCCGCAGCGGAGGAAGCGTTGCGTCGCAGAACGGACGTGATGGTCCACCAGCGGGTCGACCGCGATGAGGATCGGCAGCGCGACGAGTGCGCGCACGTGCACGGCGAAGTCGCGTGCGAACGCGATGAGCGCGTGATGCCCGGTCAGCGCTCGGCCCGCGGAGACGAAGAACACGAGCGGCAGCCAGCAGAATGCGCCGAGCGCGAACGACCCCCGCACGCGATGGCGATGGAGGAACTGCCACACCCGCGAATCCGCGGCACCACCGTGCTCGAACAGTGAAAACGCCGCTGCGCGGGCCGCGACACGCTGTGACAGCAGATTGTCGGCACTGTCGCGCATCGCGGCGGAGGGGCGTTCCGAGGGCGTTTCCACCGCATGGCGAGTCGCACGCATGGTGCCGTCCCGCCGGCGCGACAGTGCACACCACGTCGGGCTCGTTGCTCGCCTCGCGCAGGCGACCAACGACGCGGTTCATCCACGCATCACGGCGTCCGAGCCCTAAACGACGGTTCGATCCGTCGCGCGGATCGTCCGCAACGCGATCACCGAACCGCCGGAGACGCGCTTCGCTTACGTTTACGGAAACGTTTGCGGAGCGCTCGGCTCCCGTCCAGTGTACGAAGACGCGTCAGGCAACCGTCGCGGCACTTGACGCCCCCGGTCGCCCCCCGTAATGTCCGCGCCCTCTCGCGCGCTGGCTTCGGCCGAGCCGCACGGGAAGCACGATTTCCGCCGCGATTCGCCAGAGTCCGCGGCGCAGTAGTCCGACGAGTCGAGGAAAAGATCCAATGGTGACTGTTCGTTTGTCGCGTTCCGGTACGAAGAAGGTCCCTTTCTATCGCGTGGTCGTGACCGACTCGCGCAGCCCGCGAGACGGCAAGTTCCTCGAGACGATCGGCACGTGGAATCCGCGTGATGGCGAAGAGAAGTTCGAGCTCGACCAGATCCGCTACGACCACTGGGTCAAGCTCGGCGCGCGTCCCTCGGAACTCGTCGCGAAGCTCGTGACCCGCGCGAAGAAGGCTGCTCCCGCAGCCGCCAAGGCCTGATCTTCTCCTCGCGTTCCCGCGTAGATCATGGCCCAGCCCTCGCTTTTAGAGCTCATCGAGCACATCGCTCGGTCCCTGGTGGACGCTCCGAACGCCGTCGAAGTTCGCGACGTCGGCGGTCACGGAGATGCCACTGTCATCGAACTCCGCGTTGCCAAGGAGGACCTCGGAAAGGTCATCGGCAAAGGCGGAGCTACCGCGCGTGCAATTCGCGCAGTTTTGTTCGCGGCCGCCATGAAGACCCGCCGGCGCGCCGTTCTCAACATCGTCGAGGATTGACCGTTGACCACCGCCGAGCGCCCGAGCGATCGCATCGTGATCGCCGTGGTGACCCGTCCGCACGGGCTCAAGGGCGGCGTGCGCGTAAAGGTCTTCAACGAGGAGACCGAAGTGCTCGCGCCGGGCGTGAAGGTCACCGTCGCGAAGCCTGGTGAGAAGGCCCGCTCGATGCGCGTCACGTTCGCGCAGAAGAGCAAGGAAACGTGGGTCGTGAGCTTCGCCGAGAGCACGACGACCGCCGACGCCGAGGCGTTGCGAGGCGCCGAGATCTCCGTGCCCCGCGAGGAACTTCCGGCCGCCGACGAGGGTGAGTTCTATCACCACGATCTCGTGGGCTGCGCCGTCGTCGATACGAGCGGCGCGCCGTTCGGAACCGTTCGCGACGTGGTGAGCTATCCGAGCGTCGATGCGCTGGTGGTCCCGCGCGAGAAGGGTGAAGTCGAAGTGCCGTTCGTCGATGGCATCATCGTTTCCGTCGACATGGCGGCGCGCGTGATTCGCATCGATACGTCACTCCTCGAGGAGATCTGAGCGTGGACGTCTTCGTCGTCGCGCTGTTCCCCGAGATCCTTCGTTCGTTCGCGAGCGCGAGCATCGTGGGCCGCGCGGTGACGGAAGGTCGCGTGCGTTTTCACGACGTGCAGATCCGTGACTTCTCGACGAACAAACACCGCACCGTGGACGACACGCCGTGCGGCGGTGGCAGCGGCATGGTGATGATGGCGCCGCCAGTGGTCGGTGCGCTCGAGTCGATCCCCGACGTGCCCGGCGATCCGCCGCGACGCCCGCGCCGCGTGTTGATGACCCCGCAGGGCAAGCGCTTCGATCAGCGCGACGCCGAGCGACTCGCGCAGGAACCCGCGCTCGCGTTCGTGTGCGGGCGGTACGAAGGCTTCGACGAGCGCATCCGCGGCTACGTCGACGAAGAGATTTCCATCGGTGACTTCGTGCTCACGGGCGGCGAGCCAGCCGCACTCGTCGTCCTCGACGCAGTGGTGCGCTTGCTCCCCGGCGTCCTCGGCAATGCCGAGAGCGCGACGAGCGAATCGCACGGACACGAAGGGCTGCTCGAGTATCCGCAGTACACGCGCCCGATCGAGTTTCGCGGCGAGAGCGTGCCGGCGATGTTGCTGTCGGGCGATCACAAGAAGATCGCGCAATGGCGTCGCATGGAGGCGTTGCGACGCACGCGTGCGCGGCGGCCGGATCTGTTCGCGAAGGCCGTGTTGTCCGCGAAGGAACGCGCCGAGTTGGAGCGGGGGTAGGACCTCACCCCCGCTGCCGCGCGCCCCTCTCCCTCGACGCCACCGCGTCGACGGCGTGCGCAGGCGTCGTCGAGAGAGGGGCTCGGGTGCGGGTGGATGCATGGGGCGTGGCGAGCGCGTGAATTGCGTCGTCGGTGCAAGCGGGCGTTGTCGGAAGCGTTGCGCCGGAGCGCATCTTCAGGTGCGGGTCAACGAGGGCGCCGACCGTGAATCGCGCAGAATTCGAGCAGGAACGGTCGAACAAGTGCTTCGAGCGCTGCAACGCTCACTTCGTCGGCGCGAATCCGCACGAGGCGAATGCCGTGCCGCTCGATTTCGCGCGTGCGCTCGTCGTCGTATTCGCGCTGCGCGGGTTCGTCGTGGCTGCCGCCGTCGATCTCGACGCACAGCCGCAACGCCGCGCAATAGTGGTCGAGCCGCAGTCCTTCGAATGGTTGCTCTCGACGGAACTTCAGCCCGAACACGCGTCGCCCGCGCAGTAGCGCCCAAGCGAGCGCCTCGGAAGCCGTTGGCTCGCGACGAGCATCGCGCGCTGCCT
>CBIHQZ010000723.1:0-4309 GCA_966212315.1 uncultured Myxococcales bacterium | reverse complement strand
GGCATCGATTTCTCGACACGTACGAACCGCTCCGCAGCGAGCTGTATCGCTACTGCCGCCATCTCACGCGCAGCCCCTGGGACGCGGAGGATCTCGCGCAGGACACCATGGCGCGCGCGTTCGTCACGGCCGGGCAGATGGGTCACGCGCCGGGCAATCCACGCGCGTGGCTCTTTCGTGTGGCGTCGAATCTATGGATCGATCAGTGCCGTCGGGCGCGGCGTGAATTGCCGCTCACCGCGGACGCTGCCGAACGCGCAGTGGACGATCGGAGGGTGAGCGCAGCCGGTCTTTCGCGTGATGCCGCCGCGACGCTGATCGGAACGCTGTCCCCGCAAGAGCGCGCGGCCGTCGTGCTCAAGGACGTTTTCGAACTCTCGCTCGACGAAGTCGCCGAGGCGCTCTCGACCACCGTCGGCGCCGTGAAGACCGCGCTGCATCGCGCGCGTGGAAAGCTCGTCGACACGACGCCGGAAGCGACGCCGCCCCCTCCCCCCGCCGTCCTCGATGCATTCACCGCAGCGTTCAACGCGGGAGACATCGAGCGCCTCACCGCGCTGTTGCTGGACACGGCGTCGGTCGAAGTCGTCGGCGCCACCACGCAGTACGGGCCCGAAGCGGCGCGTCGCACCGTGCTCTTCGGAATGCTCTTCGGTCACAAGCGACTGGCGACCGCCGACGTGAACGGTGGGATCGAGCCGCGATTCATGCAGGGCGCGATCGCGACGCCGCCACGCGTTGAAGCGCGGGTGCATCGCGGGGAGTGGGTGCTGCTCCACTGGTATGCCCATCGCGACGGCGAGGCCGTGCGTGCACTCACGCGGATCGAATGCGTCGAGGATCGCATCGCGCATCTGTCGAACTACTTCTTCGACCCCGATCTGATCGCCGAAGTGTGCGGTGAACTCGGGGTGCCGTTCCGTGTGAACGGCTATCGCTGGTCGATGCCGGGGCGCTGAAGGGAGATGTTGATGTCACTCACGTTGTATTTTCATCCATTGTCGTCGTTCTGCCAGAAGGCCCTCATCGGGCTCTACGAACTCGAAGTGCCGTTCGAGAAATGCGTGGTCGATCTCGGCAACGAAGCCGAGCGTGCGGCGCTAATGAAGCTGTGGCCGCTGGGAAAATTCCCGGTGTTGCGCGACGGTGCGCGTGAGCGTGTCGTCGCCGAGTCGACGATCATTCTCGAATACATCGATCGGTTCCATTCGCGAAATGCTCGATTGATTCCGCGCGACGAGGATGCGGCGATGGCGTGTCGCGAGGCGGAACGTTTCTGGGATCTTCACGTGAACGTCCCGATGCAGAAGGTCGTGACCGACAAGCTGCGACCGGACGGACAGCACGATGCGTTCGGGGTCGCACACGCGCGCGCGCATCTGGCGACGGCGTACGCGATCGCCGAGGAACGATTGCGCAGTGGTGAATGGGCCAGAGACGCATTCACGATGGCCGACTGCGCTGCGGCGCCGGCACTGCTGTATGCCCGCGAGGTGCTGCCCCTCGACGGATACCCGTCGCTCGCGAAGTACTTCGAGCGTCGGCGCGCGCGGCCATCGGTGGCGCGGGTGTTCGAAGAGGCGCGGCCCTTCTGGGGAGACTTCCCCGGCGGCGGCGAAACTTGATACGAATCGCCGCTACTCATCGCTGCAGTCTCTCAATCGCATCGATTCCACGAAAGCCACCGCGTTTCCAAACGTAAACGTAAACGTAAACGGTGCTTAAACCCCGCTGCTCTCCAGATCTGAACCCCGCACCGGCACGCCAGGCAACTGCTCCACCACCGAGCACTACTCGATCCGTGTACCATCGCGCGCATGCCGAACTCACCCCGCTGGCAAGAACAGATCGCGCCTGACGAAGCCGAGCGCTTCGCCCGCTACGCCGCGATGATCACCTCGATCCAATCAGCCCGTGATGCCGGGCGCACCCCCGCGCGCGCTCTTCACGCGCGACAGACCGCCGGCGTGCGCGCGACGTTCGAAGTGCTCCCGGACCTCCCCGAACAAGCGCGCGTCGGCATCTTCGCGGCGCCGGGGAAGTTCGATGCGTGGGTGCGCTACTCGAACGGCAGTCCGAATCATCAGAGCGATCGCAAGACCGACATCCGCGGCATGGCCCTCAAGGTCATCGGCGTGCCGGGAAAGAAGCTCATTCAGGGCCTCGAAGACGCGCGCACGCAGGACTTCCTGATGATCCAGAGCCCGATCATCCCGTTCAAGAACAGCGACGAGTTCATGTTCTTCGTCGGCGCCGCGGCGAAACCCCTCACCCTGCCCTTCAAACTCATCGGCCGCTTCGGGTTCAAGCGCTTGCTTCAGATCGGCAAGATCAATCGCGAAAGGTTCTCGGCGTTCATTCCCACGATCGCGGGACAGCGGTTCTGGACTCCCGTGCCCATTCAATGGGGTGAAGGCGCGGTGAAATACAGCGCGGTCCCGGTCGGACCGCATGCGGCGAGCACGATCGCGCCCGGACCGACCTATCTCGCCGACGACGTGGCCGACCGACTCTCGCGCGGGGACGTCACCTACGACTTTCGCGTGCAGTTCTTCGTCGACGAAACCACCACGCCCATCGAGGACGCGAGCGTCGAATGGCCCGAGTCTGCATCGCCCTTCGTCACCGTCGCGCGCATCGTGATCCCGAAGCAGGACGTTCGTGGGGCCGAGGGCGCCGCACTCGCGGAGACCATCGAGAAGGGCTCGTTCGATCCCTGGCACGCGCCCGAGGCATTCCGTCCGCTCGGCGACGTCATGCGCGCCCGCAAGGTTGCGTATTTCGCGAGCACCCAAGGGCGCGGCGCATCAGCCGAGCCGACGGACACGCCTGCCGCGGCAGAGACGGCGTAGAGCCGGAGCCTCGCGGGTCCGACCACGCTCGAGGTCGCCGCGACCACATCGCAGCGCACCACGAAACCAGGCCCTCCTTCCCCTCTCTGTCGGCCGCCTTCGCCGCGCGCACACGTGACTCGGGGCTTTTCACGCACGGGCGCCCGCGTTACGAACACCGTCCCATGTCTTCCGAAAAGAGCACCGAACTTTCGAAGAGCTACGACCCGCGCGACGTCGAGGCCCGCTGGAACGCCGAGTGGAACGCGCGCGGCTACTTCCACGCCAAGGACACCGGCGATCACGCCAACGCCTTCTCGATCGCGATCCCGCCGCCGAACGTGACCGGCTCGCTGCACATGGGGCACGCGCTGACCGTCACCATTCAAGACGCCCTCACCCGTGTGATGCGCATGCGCGGCAAGAACGCGCTGTGGCTCCCGGGCACCGATCACGCCGGCATCGCCACCCAGGTGGTCGTCGAGCGCTTGCTCAAACTCGAAGGCACCGATCGCCACAAGCTCGGACGCGGGCCGTTCATCGAGCGCGTCTGGAAGTGGAAAGCCGAGTCGGGCGGACGCATCTCCGAGCAGCTGAAGACCATCGGTAGCTCGCTCGACTGGGATCGCGAGCGCTTCACGATGGACGAGCAGCTCTCGAAAGCCGTTCGCGAAGCGTTCGTGCGGCTTTACGAGGAAAACCTCATCTATCGCGCGAACCGATTGATCAACTGGTGCGTGAGCTGTCGATCGGTGATCTCGGACCTTGAAGTAGATCGTGAAGAAGGCGCCAACGGAGAGCTGTTTTCATTCGCGTATCAGCTCGCGGACGGATCCGGTGAGATCGTCGTGGCCACCACTCGTCCCGAGACCATCCTCGGCGACACGGCGGTCGCCGTTCACCCCGACGACGACCGCTACAAGCATCTCATCGGGAAGCGTCTGAAGGCCCCGTTCCACGATCGCGACATCCCGATCATCGCGGACGCGATCCTCGTCGATCCGACGTTCGGCACCGGTGCGGTGAAGGTGACGCCGGCGCACGACTTCAACGACTTCGAGACCGGCAAGCGCCACAGCCTCGAGGAGATCAACATCCTCAACCCCGACGGCACGCTCAACGAACAGGGTGCGCAGTTCAAGGGGATGGAACGTCTCCTCGCGCGCAAGGCCGTGAAGAAGGCGCTCGACGAGATGGGGCTCGCGCGCGGGGCGAAGCCGCACAAGCTCGCCATCGGTCGCTGCTCGCGATCGGGTGACGTGCTCGAGCCGATCATCTCGAAGCAGTGGTACGTGAAGACGAAGCCGCTCGCGGAGCCGGCCATTGCCGCGGTGAACGAAGGCAAGACCACCTTCACGCCCGAGGAATGGACCAAGACGTACATGTACTGGATGAACAACATCCAGGACTGGTGCATCTCGCGTCAGCTCTGGTGGGGTCATCAGATTCCGGCGTGGTACGGCCCGGACGGCAAGGTG
>CBIHQZ010000722.1:0-4311 GCA_966212315.1 uncultured Myxococcales bacterium | reverse complement strand
CCGCGCGAATCCGCCGCCGAGCTGGTCGTAGATCCCGCCGCGCGCCATGCGATCGACGGTCAGAAAGTAATGGTCGCGCGCGCGGGCGTCGTCGCTGCGTGTCCCCGCCATCAGCAACAGATCGAGCGTCATCGTGTTGGGAAACTTCGGCGCGCGACCGAAGCCCCCGTAGTTCGGTTCGGCGCGACGAAGTATCGCGGTCTTCGCGTCGGCGAGTGCGTCCGCGTCGATCCGTCCTCTCGTTGCCGGCGCCGTCGACGAAACGTTCATCACCACGCGCGTGAGTTCCGCCGCTTGCTCGTCGACCTCGCCGCGTCGATTGGCGAACGCGTCGTGAATCGCTGCGAGAAGGTCGCGAAAGCTCGGCATCCCGTACCGACGCACGTTCGGAAAGTACGTCCCGGCGTAGAACGGCTTCTTGTCGGGCGCGAGAAACGTCGAGAGCGGCCATCCGCCCGCGCGCTGCGTGAGTACCTGATGCGCGAGTTGATAGATCTGATCGATGTCGGGGCGCTCTTCGCGATCGACCTTGATGCTCACGAAGTGCTCGGCCAGGAACTTCGCGGTCTCTTCGTCCTCGAAGCTCTCGCGTTCCATCACGTGGCACCAATGGCACGCGCTGTACCCGATCGAGAGGAACACCGGCTTGTTCTCGCGGCGCGCGCGTTCGAACGCCTCGTCACCCCACGGATACCAGTCGACGGGGTTGTGCGCGTGCTGAAGAAGGTAGGGACTGCGTTCCTGCGCCAGCCGATTCGCGTTCGCCATGGTGGCCTCGCGTTGTGCCGTATCGCGCAAGCGCCGTCGAGCCAGCGTGATGGGCGACTATGTCCCGACGCCCGTTTACTCCGCGAACAACTCGCGCACGGTCGACACTGTCGCCGCGCGTCGGATCCACCGCTCGAGTTGCACCGTGTCGGTGCAGTTCGCGACCCACGCCCGCGAGCCTCAACGCACTGTTGCTCCCTACGCGGCGACGCGCGCGTGGATGCGCGGCGAGAGGGCGCGCACGAACTCACTCGTCGCGGCGCGCGATCCGCCGACGACTCGAACACCGCGCGGAAGCGACTGGCTCAGTTCACCGGCGAGGCGCTCGAATGATTCGTCCGTCGGTGCAGAGCGGAATCCGAGCGGCACGCCGATCGCCATCGATGCCAGGTGCATGGCGGCGGCGACGAGTTCGGTGACCGAAGCGCTCTCGAGCAGCAGCACCTGCGCGCCCACTGCGGCCGCGAACGTGGCGGCGTCGTCGAGCCGCGTGCCGTCGACGAGATGCGCTCGATCGCGAATCGCGAGCGTGGTCCAGACGGTCGGAAACACGGTGCGCGCGGCCGACGTCGCAGCCAGTGACTCCGCAAGCGAACTCATCGCGTCGACGATCATCAGACTGCAACCCGTTGCCGCGAGACGCCCGGCTTGTTCGGTGTGCTCGTCGGCGAGCGTGCGTGCGGACGGCGTGCGTGATCCGTCTTCGAGCGGACCGAGGACGCCCGCCACTGCGACGCTGCGTCCCGAGCGCTGCACTTCTTCGAGCGCGATGTCGACCGCGCGATGCGTGAGTGCCGCTGCGCGCATCCCGAGACCGCCGCGAGCGAGTGCCCGCACCGTGGTCCGTTCGGTGAACGCCGAGATCACGTCCGCGCCCGCGTCGATGTAGGCGCGATGCACTGCGGCTAGTTTGTCCGGAGCTTCCCGGGCGGCGGCGGCATCGAGAAGCGCACCCTGGGGGCGATACCCTCGCTTCGCCAACTCGGTGGAGATCCCACCATCGAGGACGACACACTGACCTCTCGCGAGGCGATCGAGGACTGGATGTCGGCTGTCCATGCGGCCCGCGCAGCATGCCACGGCTCGATCGCGCGTCGCCAACAACTGAAACGGACGGGCTGGCCGCAGTTGGTTTCGCTTCCGCTCGACTGGTGACGTGCAACACTCCGCGCCGTGACGCGCGTCCGTGTGATCGGCATCGGGGTCCGCAGTCCTTTCGGCGTGGGTGTCGATCCGTTGCTTCGCGGCCTGTGCGATGCGCGCGCTGCGTTCGTCCCTTTCTCACCGTTTGCGCGATCGGGTCTGAAACATCCGATTGCGGCCCCGATCAGCGAGGACACGCTGCTGGCCGGAAAGCTCGTGAGCCGCGAGCGTGGCGCGCAAATGCTGGAAGGCGCGGTGCGCGACGCCCTTCGTGACGCGACGGGCGATGTCGAACTGCGGGCCCTCGGTGCAATCGCGCCCCATCGCATCGCGCTTGTCGCGGGAACCTCGTCGAGCGGCATCGGACCGTTCTGCTGCGCGCAAGCGACGCGCTCGCCGCGCGCCGAAGATGACGCGCGTTACGCGTCGGCGACGCACGGCGTGGCCCGCGCGCTCGACGTTCGCGGGCCCGTGCTCGTGATCTGCAGCGTCTGTGCGTCGGGCGCGCTCGCGATTGCCGAAGCTGCGCAGATGGTGTGCGAGGGGCAGGTCGACGTGGCGATCGCGGCCGGGTTCGATCCGCTCGAACCCTTCGTCGGCGCTGGCTTCGATTCGCTGAACGCGCTGACCGACGTGCCGCGTCCGTTCCGCGCGGACCGGCGTGGACTCGCGTTGGGCGAGGGTGCGGCGGCGATGGTGCTGGTGCGAGACGACATTTTCGCGACAAAGCCTGCGCGCGGATTCGTTCGCGGCTGGGGCGAGAGCGCGGATGCGCACCATCTCACCGCGCCCGATCCGTCCGGCAACGGTGTTGCTCTCGCGATCGAGCGCGCGATCGCCTGCGCGAAGATCGATCACGACGCGGTGCAGGTCGTGAACGCGCACGGCACCGGCACGCCGTACAACGATGCGATGGAGTGCGCGGCGCTGGCGCGTGTGTTCGGTCTGCGCGCTGGCAATCGTCCGGTCTACACGGTGAAGGGCGCGATCGGTCACACGCTCGGCGCGGCCGGTGCGATCGAAGCGGTGGTATCGCTCGCGGCGATGAACGCGGGCGTGGTCCCGCCGACCGTCACGAGTGGCGCGCTCGATCCGCGGTGCGACGTGAATCTCATTACCGACAAACCGCTGCGGTCCGATGCAACCATCACACTCTCGCTGTCGTCGGCGTTCGGCGGCACGAACTGCGCGCTGCTGCTCGAACGCGCCGAGGTGAAGTCGTGAGCGCGCACGTCGCGATCGTTGCCGGTGCGGTCTTCGTGAACGGGCGATTCGTCGAGACCGCTCGCGAGCTCGATCGTGAATGCGCGGCACCGCGTGGCTCGACGGCGGAGATTTCGGTCGAAGGGTTGTTCCCCGGCGACCGCATCCCGCGCGCCGATCGCGTGACGCAGGTCGGCGCCGTCGCGCTCGCAAAAGCGATCAGCGGGCTCGCGGCGATGGAGCCCGAATCGATCGGCGTGATCACCGCGAGCGTGCTGGCGACCGCGCACACGAACGAACGATTCGAACGACGCCGACTCGACGGCCGTCCTCCCGAGCCGCGCGCGTTTCCGTACACGGCACCGAATGCGGCCTGCGGTGAGTTCTCGATCGCAGTGCGCGCGCGCGGACCGTCGGTCGCGCTGGTCGGAGCGCACGAGGTCGGGCTCGCCGCGATCGAACGCGGATGTCGCTGGATCGAACGGGGCGCTGCCACGCGGGTGCTCGTCGTGGCGACCGAGTGCCCGCCGCCCTCGCCGGCGCTCGTCGCGCCGAACGGCATCGATCCGATCGAGGGATCCGTCGCGCTCGTGCTCGAACGCGTCGCAGACGAGTCGGACGCACCGCGCGTCAGTGCGGAATACGTGGCATCGCGAGAAGGCATCGCGGTCACGCCGCTCCTTTCGGTAGGTCCGCTCGCGCTCTTGTGGTGCGCGGTTCGCGAGCGCGCCGCGCGCGTGGATCTCACGGCGGCGAGCGGCGCCGGTGCGGCCATTCGCGTGAGCATCGGCTGATCGTTCGGACCGCCTTCGATGCGAACGTGCTGAGCAAGTCATTGCGACTGTGACGACAACGACGGTGTCGAACGACGCCGAACGTCTTTCGGACTCTTGCGGCCGGGGCAATCCGCCACCGTTCGCGGTTTACTCGGTCTCAGTCGGGCGTTAGCGTTCGCGCGCTCGCTTCTCCTCCCGTTCGCTTCCCTGGAGCCATTCACATGTTCGCGCGACGCATCGGCGCCTCCGCCCTCGCCACCGGTCTTGCGTTCGGCATCGCTGCACGTTCGGCCGATGCATTGACCATCGCTCGCATCACGCGACACGGCTACGTGCTGGTCGACAAGCCGGACAGCCCCGCGCCGTACGACGGCGTCGCGGGCGCCGGCACGACGATAGCAGTCACCCTGCCGCTGACACG